>CAJOQF010000152.1 GCA_905236295.1 uncultured Eubacterium sp.
AAAAGGGGCTCTATATTTTTTTTAAGAGGTTGTAGGATAAATGTTATTTCCGGATGTATATATTGAAAGTACGTATCACATAGATTTTGAAAAGCTCTACTCGATGGGATACCGCGGCGTGATCTTCGATATTGACAATACACTTGTCGGACACGGAAAGCCGCAGGATGCCAGGTCGATGGCACTTTTCAAGAGACTAAAGAATATCGGCTTTAAGTATTGCCTGTTGTCGAACAATAAAAGACCGAGGGTGGAGAGCTTTGCAGAGCCTGTCGGCGCAAAGTTTATATATAAGGCGGCTAAACCAAAAAAAGAAGGTTATCTGAAGGCTGTAGAGGAGCTTGAACTTAAAAAGGATGAGGTCTTCTTTGTGGGAGATCAGATATTTACGGATGTTGCGGGAGCAACGAATGCGGGGCTGTTTACGATACTTGTAAAACAGTTGTACAGACAGGAAGAGATCCAGATCGTTTTAAAACGTATTTTGGAGAAACCGATAATTGCTTTATACCTTATTCGAAAAAAGCTATTGCATAAAACCGACACCTTGTGATACTATTACGAATGTTTTGACGTAAATAATCAAAAAGAATGGAGATGTGCCTAACATGAAGATAGCAATAGGAAATGATCACGCAGCCGTTGATATGAAAAACGAGATCGTGGAGTTTCTCCTTGACAAGGGATACGAAGTTGAAAATTTCGGAACAGATACACTTACAAGCTGCAATTATCCTGATTATGCAAAAAGAGTCAGCGAAGCAGTCATCACAAACAGCTGTGACTGCGGAATCCTTATCTGTGGTACGGGAGCGGGGATGGCTATTGCAGCAAACAAGTTTAAGGGCATAAGAGCGGCGTCTGTTTCGGATGCTACAACAGCCAGACTTATAAAAGAGCACAACAACGCAAACATCATCACATTCGGTGCGAGAATAGTCGGAGCTGAGGCGGCAAAGGACATTGTCGATGCGTATTTAAATGCACAGTTCTTGGGTGGCAGACACCAGAACAGGATCGACCTTATAACTCAGTTGGAAGAAGCAAAATAAATTCTTGCATAATATTTATAAATAGTATAAAATGAAACAGATATACTGATTTATGGAAAAATAAATTGATTAATGGTATCGGCAAAAGATAACCCGATACTAAAGATTAGGAGGAATATTATGGTATCAGCAGGAGATTTCAGAAACGGTATAACAATCGAATTTGAAGGAAACATTTATCAGATAATCGAGTTCCAGCATGTTAAACCGGGTAAAGGTGCAGCTTTCGTTCGTACAAAGCTCAAGAACATCATCAACGGTGGTGTAGTTGAGAAGACTTTCCGTCCGACTGAGAAATGCCCACAGGCAAGGATCGACAGAAAGGATATGCAGTATCTTTACAATGATGGAGATCTTTTCTACTTCATGGATGGAGAGACTTATGATCAGATAGCATTAAACTCAGACGCTATCGGTGATGCGCTTAAGTTCGTTAAAGAGAACGAGAACGTTAAGGTATGTTCACATAACGGAAATGTATTCGCAGTTGAGCCGCCGCTCTTTGTTGAGCTTGAGATCACTGATACAGAGCCGGGATTCAAGGGCGATACAGCACAGGGTGCTACAAAGCCTGCAACAGTCGAGACCGGTGCAAATGTCAATGTTCCGCTTTTCGTTGAGCAGGGCGATGTCATCAAGATTGACACAAGAACAGGAGAGTACCTCTCAAGAGTATAATCTTAGAATTATCAGACCTCTACAGCAAATGTAGGGGTCTTTTTTCATCTAACCGTCACATAAAATACCGCCTGTTTTCAGAAATCTGCATGTACGGTTTTCACATAAGAACATTATCATGATCACTGTAAACAAACAAAAGCAAAGGAGACAATGAATATGAAAAACAATTACAGTGATTATTATTATCAGACAAATAAAGAATATGTGGACGTTGAGTATAAGGAGGTTGAGCCGAAGAAGGCAGTTGCTGCTAAAAACGGACTTTCCAAACCAATAACATGGCTGCTGGTGCTTGGACTTTCTGTGGGCGTTGCATTCGGCAGCGGAAGCGCAGTCACAAGGCTTGCGTCAAATGCATCGCAGACGACTACAACCACACAGGCGGCTTCGGTCACAGCTACATCAACATCCGCATCTAAAAGCGATATCTCGGTTACGGATGTGTCGGACGTAGTCTCTGAGGTTATGCCGTCCATCGTCGCCATCACATGCGTATCTGAGGAAGAGTATATGATGATGTTTGGAAGATCACAGACTTATGAGTCGGAGAGTGCCGGAAGCGGAATCATAATCGGTGAGGATGACGACTATCTCTATATCGTTACGAACAACCATGTTGTGGAGGGTGCGGATGCGATCACAGTACAGTTTAACAATGACGATACCGCCGAGTGTGAGGTACAGGGAACGGATTCTGACAATGATCTCGCGGTCGTAAAGATCGCGCTTTCCGAAATAAGCGAGGATACCCTCTCTGAGATAAAGGTGGCTACGATAGGTGACTCGGATTCGCTCGAGGTCGGTGAGAGCGCGATAGCCATAGGAAATGCTCTTGGATATGGTCAGTCGGTGACGACAGGTGTTATCTCCGCATTGAACCGCGAGGTTGTAATGGAGGACGAGGAGACCGGAGAGCAGAGCAGCGCATACCTTATACAGACTGATGCAGCCATAAATCCGGGAAATTCGGGCGGTGCGCTTATCAATTCCGCAGGAGAGCTTATCGGTATAAATTCATCAAAATATTCCGATACGGACGTTGAGGGAATGGGGTTTGCGATCCCGATGGCGACAGCTCTTCCGATAATACAGGATCTAATCGAAAACGGTACCGTTGCGGAGGAGGAAAGTGAAGATGTAAACTCGGCAACAGACCGGTATAATTCAGATTATTACGGCGGTTCATACTATGATGAACGCAGCATGGAACCAGGCAATGCACAGGGTGGCGCACAGGGTGGAATGTTCTAATATTTCTTGAAAATAATCCGTATCCATAGTACAATTAACATAGTTGTTACACAGTGGATACGGAGTTATTTATGGAATTATTTGATGCATTTAATAATAGCGGAGGATTCTCCCCGGTATTAATTTCGATAGAAGTCTGGTGCATCGCCATAAGTCTGGTAATGACCTTCATAGTCATCACCATGAAGGTCAGGGATGCACGGCGTGAGCGCCAGGCAATGTCGGATATCAGAATAACGACAAATCTTAGTTCGAGGCGTTCAACGCTTCTTCTTTGTATACTCATCACCATTATTATCATGCAGATCAACGATGTTATGGCTATGTCATACATCGGCAGTTCATCTGATCTGACTTATTATGTTGCCCATATCAGCAATTACATATTGTTTGCCAGCGAGTATGTCTATGCGTGGATTTTTTTCAGATATCTTATCAAGTGCATAGAGACATCCGGAATGATAGTGAAATATTTCTGGAGGACGATCTCCGATATCATTCTGCTTTTGTCCGTTGCAATGCTTACGATCTCACAGCCCACTGATCTGTTTTACTGGTTTGACAGCATGAATGCATATCACCGTTCGGAATTGTTCTGGCTGTCATATGTGGGTGGTATTTTATTTATCTCGATATTCTTTGCCTGCCTTGTCAGATACAGAAAGGCATTCTCACAGAAAAGAAAAATAGTTTTTTTGAGTTTCATGATATGCCCGATAGTTGCGCTTTTTATCAGGTATCTGTTTTTTGATGTTTCACTTCTGGTTGTGGCATACTTTGTGACCACATTCATAGCATTCTTTGAGTTTTCATTTTCCCGTGCGAGATGGCTACGCCCGGTGTGGCAGCCGATTGCCAATTTAAGAGAGAAGGAAGTCCTTCCGGATATCCGGATAAAGAAGAGTTCCACAAGGAATATAAAACACATCTTTATAGTCAATCCGATAGCCGGAGGATATAAATATGCAAAAGATCTCAGACAAAGACTCTCAAAGGTCAAGGATCTCGAATACTTTGTCTTCGTAAGCCGCAAGGAATACAAAGAACACGATATTATGGAGCGCGTACAGAAGTTCTTCCAGGGCGAGAGAATAAGAGTGTACTGCTGCGGAGGTTCGGGTACCGCCAGAAATATAATAAACGGTATCAGAGATTTTGAAAATGTGGAAGTAGCCTACTATCCCTGCGGAATGACAAATGATTTTTTGAAATCCTTTGGGGAGGGGCAGGACAGATTTACCGATATCGAAGCACTGATAAACGGCACTGTTATGAAGATAGACTATTTAAAGACTAAAGACGGAATTGCGCTAAACACCATATCCACAGGTATGGACTCCTATTTTCTTCAGGAAAAATTTAAGGTTTTCAATGTGTTTGGAGGCAGGGTTCCGTATTTTGTCGGGGCTTTTGTCACTATGTTTACCAAGACTCCGGATGAATATGAGGTGGATGTCGACGGCAGAGTGATCCGTGGGGCTTTTTCTGAAATCCTTATCGGAAACGGCAATACCATAGCCGGCTTTCTAAGGTACTGTGACAAAGCGAATATCTCAGACGGCAAACTCAATTATATGATAGAGGGAAACCGCTGGGGACTTGGACATATCAAACCTATGCAGGTTGCCATTACCAATGATGACGAGGGCAGGCAACAGTATTTTAAGGTTGGTGAATGTAAGAGAATGATAGTAAGAAGACTCGACGACAAGCCGTTTGAGATGGTTTATGACGGAGAGTTTGATGGCGAGATGAAGGAGTGGCAAATAGATGTTGTAAAGCAGGGACTGAATTTCGTGGTTCCCGATGGGGTCGAGGTTTATGAGGGATAAATACAACTGGGCACACATTATAAACCTTCTGTTGTACTTTCTGCAGGGAGTGTTTGTGCTTGTTATCGGATACAACTACACAGACGTCAGTCACAGGATCCTCTTTCTGATAGGAATGTACTGGGTGGTAACATTTTTTGTTATCTGTCTGCTTCATGTCGGAGAGGGTGTAGGCGATTATGCCTTTGGCGTGGGACTTGCGATATGTTCCTGCGCTCTGGGGCTTTTCAGTGTGTATGTTGTAAGCAGTGTGATGATCCTGCTTGCACTGTATATCGCCCAGATCCCGTGTTCGCTTATTCTCGCCGAACTGAGGCTTCTAAGAACAGTTTGTATCATACAGATATTCGGACTGGTACTCATCTATCTCCAGACGATGTTCAAGGTCAATGATTATTTTGAGCTCTGGATGGTGGTCGTGCTGTCTCTGATCCTCATACTCACAGCCTGGGTGTCTGACAACTTTTTAAAATATCTTATCGAGAGAGAAAACCTTTCGGCAGAGTATGAGCAGAGTATGGACGGTATGAGAGATCTCGCTGAGATCATGTGTGACGAGGCAAGGGCGGCGACACGGTCAAAATCCGAGTTTCTCTCGAGCATGTCACACGAGATAAGGACTCCGATCAACTCGGTCATCGGTATGAACGAGATGATACTCAGAGAGTGTAAGGATCCGCAGATATTTGAGTATGCGAGGAACGTCGAGCAGGCGTCAAATATGCTCCTTGCGATAATAAATGATATACTTGACTTCTCAAAGATTGAATCCGGCAAGATGAAGATCATTCCTGTCGAATATGAACTCAGCTCAATCCTCGGTGATCTGGACAGCATGATCCGGACCAGAATTGAAAACAAGGGTATCGAGTTCAATGTAAACGTGGATGAGAGGACGCCGGAGTATCTTTTCGGGGACGAGGTGCGCATAAGACAGATTGCGATGAATCTTCTTACCAACGCAGAAAAATACACCTATGAGGGAAGCGTTTCCCTGAATGTGAACACAAAGGACTCCGAAAACGAAAAAGAGACCATTCTCTGTATCGAGGTAAAGGATACCGGACGAGGCATCAAGGAAAAGGATATGGGAAATCTCTTCGATGCCTTCAAGCGAGTTGACGAGATGAAAAACCGCAGTATTGAGGGAACGGGACTCGGCCTTGCCATAACCAACAGTTTTGTGCAGCTGATGGACGGCAAGCTTGAGGTTGAGAGTGAATACGGAATCGGATCTACCTTCAGAGTTGAGCTTCCACAGCCAATAGTAAAAGAGGGCGAGATCGGAGACATCAGAGAAAGGTTCAAGAAAGCATCCGAGAAAAAACAGGTTTACACAGAATCGTTCGTCGCTCCGGATGCGAGGATTCTTGTTGTTGATGACAATAAAATGAATATAATGGTCGTACAGCATCTCCTGAAAACAACAAAGGTCATGGTGGATACGATCAGCAGTGGAAAGGCAGCTATCACCAGACTTGAAAAGATTAATTACGATGCTGTGTTCTTAGATCATATGATGCCTGAACTTGACGGAGTGGAGACATTAAATATTATCAGATCAAAGAATCTTGCCGTTGGCACTCCGTTCATTGCGCTGACAGCCAACGCCATATCCGGAGCTAAGGATATGTATATCAGATACGGGTTTAATGATTATCTCTCCAAACCTATTTCCGGAGTTGATCTTGAGCGCATGTTGATCAAATGGCTTCCAAAGGAAAAGGTAACTATAAAATGATACCTGTAATGCAGTAGGAGACTTGAGTATGAAAAAATTTATAAGATCCAAAAGTGCAGCAAGAAGAGTTCTTATAGTTGACGACGAGATGATAAATCGTGAGATACTTAAGAATATACTTGACAACAGATATAAAGTGGATTTTGCTGTCAACGGCAAAGAGGCATTAGAGCTGGCGAAAGAGAAGGATTATTCTCTTATTATGCTGGATCTTCTGATGCCGGTTATGGATGGATTCGAGACATTGGAACATCTTAAAGCCGATGAGAGCACCCGTGATATTCCGGTTATTGTAATGACCTCGGAGAAAGATTCCGAGGTGAGATGTATTGAGCTTGGAGCGATCGACTTTATTACAAAACCATATGAAATGCCTGAGGTCATATCCGCCAGATGCGATAGGATCATTGAGCTCTTCGAGGACAAGAGCATCATCAATTCCGCGGAAAAGGATACGGTTACTGAACTTTACAACAAGGAATTCTTCTTCGAGTATATGAAGCGAATGGAGATTCCGAAGGACACGGTCATGGATGTGGCTCTTTTAAATATCGAGCATTTCCATATGATAAACGAGTTCTATGGCAGAAAAGTCGGAAATGAGGTGCTAAAGGTGCTCGGGCAGGAGATCCTCAATGTCTTACAGTCCATAAACGGAATAGCCTGCCGCGCCGAGGCGGATACATTCTATGTGTATTGCAAACAGACTGATAGCTATGATGAGATCGTAAAGGAGATAGAAGAGGGATTGTACGCGGCGGAGCATATTCCCAATATGCGCATAAGGATGGGCGTATACAAAAATCCGAATGCGGAAGAGGATGTTGAGAAATGGTTTGATCATGCAAAGATTGCATGCGATGGCATCAGGGGTGATTATCACAACCATGTTGCACTTTATGACGAGACTCTCTATGAGAAGACCAAGTACAATGAGAGACTTATAAACGATATAGACAAGGCGATCGAAAACGAACAGTTCTGTGTCTATTTCCAACCGAAATATTCCGTGGCAGGAGAGACACCGAAGCTTAAAAGTGCCGAGGCTCTGGTCAGATGGATCCACCCGGAACTCGGATTTATAAGCCCGGGAGATTTCATCCCGCTTTTTGAGCGAAACGGTCTTATCCATAAAATAGACAACTATGTCTGGAAAAAGACGGCAAAGCAGATTAGGAGCTGGAAGGATAAATATGGGGTCACGTTGCCGGTTTCCGTTAATGTATCGAGGATAGATATCTACGATCCGAAGCTTTTGGAGACCCTTGTATCGATCCTTGAGTCAAATGATCTGACGCCAGGTGAATATATGCTGGAAATTACGGAATCCGCTTACTCGGAGGATGCCGACAGACTTATAAATGTCGTTGAAGAACTGCGAAAACGGGGATTTAGGGTCGAGATGGATGATTTCGGAACCGGATATTCGTCTTTGAATATGCTCACAGAACTCCCGATCGATGTGTTGAAGATGGATATGAAGTTCATCAGAAACATGGAAAAGGACGAAAAGAATCTAAGGATGGTCGAGCTGATCATGGACATAGCCAAATTCCTTGAAGTGCCGGTCGTAGCGGAGGGCGTCGAGGAGGAGTCGCAGCTTATCACTCTGAAAAATATGGGCTGTGAAGTGATCCAGGGATACTATTTTTCAAAACCTGTTTCCGCAGACGAGTTTGAGGATTTCATAAAGGCTGAAATTAATTAAAGGAGATTATCATGGCAACGATAGAACAGTTAAAAGAATTCGGTGTTGACGTAGATGAGGGCTTAAAGAGATGTATGAACAATGAGGCGTTATTTATACGGCTTATATCCACCATCCCTACGGAAACAAATTTTGACACATTGAAAAACGCTGTAGAATCGCAGGATCTGAACAAAGCCTTTGAGGCAGCTCATGCTCTTAAGGGAGTGCTTGGCAATCTTTCCATAACACCTCTTTTTAAAGCCGCTTCGGAGCTTACCGAATATCTCAGAGGAGATGTCGATGAGAGATATAGGGAGAGTTTTGACGAATTGATGAAACTTAAGGATGATTTTGCCCTGCTTTTTTAAAGAATAATCAAAAAAAGGTGTACTTAAAGCTCAAAATATGCTATAATCTATAGTCTGTGTAGGCAAATATGATTATTTGCATCCGTAGGCCAATGGATAGACCGCAGGACTCCGACTCCTGAACTGTGGGTTCGATTCCCGCCGGGTGCATATTTATATTAATATTGAACAATAAGGAGCAATTTTATGGATAACAAGAAGAAGGATATTGTAATTGAGTTAAACCTGAGCGAGTACCTGCATCATCATAGATTTCGAATAGTACAGGGGGGAGTACTTGCCCTGTTTTTGATAGTTCTTGCAGGAGCATGTTCTGTGGGATCAAACAAGAATGATGCCACCGAAGGCTATGCTTCATCTGATATCGTGCAGACTGAAGATGTCGGCACTTTGAGTGATGTGAAGAAAGAGTATGAGGAGGTTTCTGAGACAGATGTAATAACAGATCTCCTTACAAAATACTACGTAGCATATGCAAAGAATGACATTGAGACTCTTGAGACGATATGCTATCCGATCTCTGATGCTGAGAAGGGCTATATAAAAGTTATCGCAAAATATGCAGAGTCTTACGATGACGTAAAGGTTTACACAAAGAAGGGATATGAGGAGAACTCATACTTCGTATCTGTTGTATATGATGTAAAATACAAAGATGTAAAGACAAAGGCTCCGGGAATGGATTTCTACTATGTATGTACGGACGACAATGGCAATCTTTACATCAACAATGCTTACAGTACCTTCAACACGACCATGAAGGAGTATGAGGACGATCCGAATGTCACAGCTCTCATACTTGAGTTTGAGAAGACAGATGATGTGATTAAATTACAGAAGCAGGTTCAGGATGCTTATGACGCTGCCATAAAGAAAGACAGTGACTTAAAGAATCTTATGAACACCACGCTTCCTAACGCCGTAACCAAGTGGGCTGAGAAGAACGCTGAGGAAGAGAAGGCGAAGGCTGAGGCAGAAGCCAAGGCTGAAAAGGAGAAAAAGGAAGCCGAGGAAAAGGCAAAAGAGGAAGCTGCTAAGACTGAGAATGAAAATGCGCAGTCAGATACGACCGAAGCAGCCAAGACAGAGACAACAGAAGCGACAAAGACTGATGATACAAAGACAGAAAAGACTGAGAAGGAAGAAAAGTTTGTAGCTCCGTTTGAGAGGGGAGACAAGATCAGACTTACAGAGTCAGTAAACATCAGAAAGAAGGACAGCAAGAAAGCTGACCGTGTTGGACTTGCATTCTCGGGCGAGTATGTAAAGGTTGTCAAATGTAAAAAGAACGGTTGGACAAAGGTTAAGTGGAAGGGCAAGAAAGGATATGTCCTCACATCAGTTCTTGAAGAGCAATGAGAATAAATAAGTATTTAAGCGATAAGGGAGTTTGTTCCAGGCGCGAAGCCGACAGAAGGATCGAAGCCGGAGACGTTTTGATAAACGGCAGGGTGGCAGTGCTTGGAGATCAGGTAAATGAAGAAGATGAGGTGATCTTCTGTAACACGAAGATAGATGAGGGGGATGACAAAGTCATCCTCCTTGTCAATAAACCGGTCGGTGTCGTCTGTACTGAAAATAAACGCGAGGGACGTATTCTATCCGAGGTCATTGACTATCCGGTCAGGGTCTATCCGGTAGGTCGTCTCGACAAGGATTCCGAGGGACTGATCCTTATGACTAATGACGGAAGCATAGTAAACAGGATCATGCGCTCCGGAAATAAGCATGAAAAGGAGTATGTGGTCACTGTTGACAGGGATATTGACGACGGTTTTGTCAGGGATATGTCCGGCGGTGTTCCGATACTTGATACAGTCACAAGAAAATGCGTAGTGGAAAAGATCGATAAGCGCACATTTCGCATCATACTTACGCAGGGACTGAACAGACAGATAAGAAGAATGTGCGAGTATTTCGGATATCGTGTTGTAAAGCTTAAACGGATTCGCATTATGAATCTGAGGCTTGGCGATATCAAGGTTGGTAGATACAGAGAGATAACGGCAAAAGAGAGGGATGAACTTTTTTCGCTTATTAAGGATTCGTCAGAAGTGACGATAGGAAAAAGAGGTTAAGATAATGACAGATAAGATTTCGCCGATGATGCGTGATTACTTAAAGACAAAAGAGGAATACTCTGATGCTATAGTTTTCTACCGTCTCGGCGATTTTTATGAAATGTTTTTTGATGATGCAAAGCTTGTATCAGCGGAACTTGAACTTACACTTACGGGAAAGAGCTGTGGGATGGAGGAGCGTGCGCCTATGTGCGGCGTTCCGTATCACGCTGCCGAAAACTATATCAACAGGCTGGTAAATAAGGGCTATAAGGTGGCGATCTGCGAGCAGATGGAAGACCCAAAAACAGTCAAAGGTATAGTTAAAAGAGAGGTAGTGCGCATAGTCACTCCCGGAACGAACCTTAATGACGGGCAGGTTGAAGAGGATGACAACAATTTCATCATGTCCTTGTATCTTAGCGAGGACGGGATCGGAATTGCCGTATCGGATATTTCCACCGGAGCATTTTTCGTGACGGAGACAACCTCGGTCGTAAAGCTTACGGATGAAATCCTTAAGTATTCCCCGAAAGAGATCATAAAAAATGATGACCCGCGCTGGATGGATGTGGACCTTACCCTGATAAACAGGGAGGTTGACGCGCTTGTGTCGGATATAGAGGATCACTATTTTGAGGAGAGCACCTGCACAAAAATGATTACGAACCAGTTCAAAGCTGCGAATCTTGATGCGCTGGGATTGTCGGATCATACATTCGGTGTGAGGGCCAGCGGAGCTCTCATAAAATATCTGTATGAGATGCTTAAAAATGAAGCGCCTCAGCTCACCACGATAAAGACCTATGCGGCGGACGGTTCTATGGTGCTCGATGCGTTTACCAGGAGAAATCTGGAATTGACGGTTACCATGCGCGACAAGAAAAAGACGGGGTCGCTCTGGTGGGTGCTAGACAAGACTAAGACCGCCATGGGCGCGCGCATGTTAAAATCGTTTATAGAACAACCGCTTATAAAGAGGGATGAGATCGTTGCAAGGCAGGATGCGATAGAGGAGTTAAATGACAGTCTGATAGACAGGGAGGAACTTCGGGAATATTTATCCGGAATATACGATCTCGAGAGACTGCTTGCAAAGATTTCAATAAAGACCGCAAACCCAAGAGACCTGCTCGCTTTTAAAAACTCCATAGGATATTTGCCGCATATCAGGGGGATCCTATCTGAGTTCAAATGCAATCTGCTAAAGAACGCTTTTTGCGACCTGGATACATTGGATGATATCTATGCGCTGATCGATGCGGCTATCGTTGATGAGCCTCCGATTCAGGTTAAAGAGGGCGGCATAATAAAAACCAGCTACAACGAAGAGGTTGAGAAGCTAAAGACAGCAAAGACCAAGGGAACCGACTGGATCAGTGAACTTGAGACGAAGGAGAGGGAGAGAACCGGCATCAAGAATTTAAAGGTCGGTTTCAACAAGGTGTTCGGCTATTACCTTGAGATCACAAATTCATTTAAGGATATGGCTCCGGATGACTATATCAGAAAGCAGACACTCACAGGGGCGGAGAGATACATAACACCCGAACTCAAGGAGATCGAGGATACGGTTTTAGGTGCATCGGAGAGATTAAACAACCTTGAGTATGAACTGTTTTGCGAGCTGAGGGATAAGATAGCAGATGAGGTTAAGCGCATTCAAAACAGCGCAAGACTGATAGCTCTTATCGATTCACTAATATCGCTTTCCGTCATAGCCTCAGAGAATGCATATGTCAGACCGAATATAAATGAGAATGACCATGTAAAGATAGTCGGGGGCAGACACCCGGTTGTCGAGAAGATGCTGGAGCGCGGTTCATTTATTGACAATGACACACTGCTTGACAACGACGACGATATGATAGCCATTATCACAGGACCTAATATGGCAGGTAAATCCACCTATATGAGACAGGTGGCACTGATTGTTCTGATGGCTCAGATCGGAAGTTTTGTGCCGGCAAAGAGCGCAGACATCTGTATATGCGACCGCATCTTTACCAGGGTCGGAGCCTCCGACGATCTCGCCTCGGGACAGTCTACTTTTATGGTTGAGATGAGTGAGGTCGCAAACATACTTAGAAATGCGACAGACAGATCGCTTTTGATACTGGATGAGATAGGTCGCGGCACTTCGACATTTGACGGGCTTTCTATCGCCTGGGCGGTTGTGGAGTACATAGAAAAGAATGTAAAAGCCAAGACTCTGTTTGCGACTCATTATCATGAGCTTACAGATCTCGAGGGAGTGATAGAGGGAGTAAAGAACTATTGCATCGCCGTAAAGGAAAACGGCGACGATATTATATTCTTAAGAAAGATCATTCCGGGAGGAGCTGATAAGAGTTACGGTATTCAGGTTGCAAGACTCGCGGGAGTGCCGGGAGATGTCATAGAGCGGGCAAAAAACATTGCCATAGGTCTTAACTCCATAAGCAATATTTCGATAGAAAATGTCGAGACAACAACAGTGGAAAAACCGGCTGAAAATGAATACGCAGAAATCATAGATGAAATCAGAAATCTTGACGTTACCAATATGACGCCGATAGAGGCAATTTTGTTTTTGAACAGTATTAAGGATAAACTATGAATATAGAGGTACTTGACAAACAGACGATCGATAAGATTGCCGCAGGTGAGGTTATAGAAAGACCGTCATCTGTAGTAAAAGAGCTCCTTGAAAACTCAATCGATGCTAAAGCAACTGCGATCACTCTGGAAATAACAAATGGCGGTATTTCCATGATAAGGATTACCGACAATGGCAGCGGCATTGAAAAAGACCAGATCAAGACAGCGTTTCTCAGACATGCGACCAGCAAGATAAGAAAGATAGAAGATCTCGATGAACTTGGCTCGCTTGGCTTTCGAGGTGAGGCCTTGTCAAGTATCGCCGCAGTATCGCAGGTGGAGGTCATAACAAAGACACACGACGATATTACCGGTGTCAGATTTACCATAGAGGATGGAAGAGATGGGGAGTACGAGGAGATCGGAGCTCCGGCGGGGACTACATTTGTGGTCAGAAACCTCTTTTACCATACTCCCGCAAGAAAGAAGTTTTTAAAATCCGCAAAGACTGAGGGCGGATATATAGCTACTCTTGCGGAGAGGATAGCCCTGTCGCATCCCGAGGTATCGATCCAGTTTATATCTGATGGGAAGAAACGTTTTCAGACCTCGGGCAACGGGAAGATCATGGACGTGATCTACCAGGTTTTCGGCAGGGAGGTTTCAAAGAATCTGATCGAGATATCGGAGGAAAACGATTACTTTGCCGTGAAAGGCTATATAGGAAAACCTGTTATTGCAAGGGGCAACAGGGGCAGCGAGATATTCTTTGTAATGGGCAGATACATAAGGAGTAACCTCCTGTCCAAATCGATCGAGGACGGATATAAGCTGCATCTTATGCAGAGACAGTTTCCGCTTTGTATCCTCTATTTTGAGTTCAAGTCAAATGTGGATGTAAATGTTCACCCGCAAAAACTCGAGGTGAGATTTACAGATGAAAAGGAAATATACGAGCACCTTACAAACATCATAAAAGAGGCTTTTCTGACGGATACGCTTATACCGGAGATCCGATTTACGGAGTCGGACAGCGCAAAAAAGAGGCTCGAGCGTTACAGTAACAGCATTCAGCCGTTTGAGACAAAGCGTTTTGAGAAGGAAGTTAATCCGGCTTCGGATCCTGTTGAGGTGAAGAAAAAAGCTCCGGAAAAGAGAGTTGATTTCTCCGACATGAGATACAGTATAAAGACGGATACCCCGTATGAGAGAAAATATCCTCATGTCGAACAGCAGATAATCGCCGATCTGTTGAAGGAGGAGAGAGTATCCGATATTAAGATCATAGGTCAGGTCTTTAACACCTACTGGCTTATACAGTATGAAGATGAGCTCTTTATCATGGATCAGCATGCGGCTCACGAGAAGGTCAATTTTGAGAGATTCATGGAACAATACAAAAACAAGGCTGTCATGTCGCAGATGATCAGTCCGCCTATAGTGGTGGAGCTGTCTGTGAGGGAGGCTGACCTGCTGGAGGAAAACATAGAGGCCTTTAGGGAGATGGGCTTTGAGATAGAAGGATTCGGTGAGCTCACATACAAGATCAGCGGAGTGCCTTCGGATCTGTATACGATTGATATCAAGGCGTTGTTTATAACGATACTTGGAGACCTTTCGGAATTTAAGAAGAGAAACGACAGGGATGCCGTGGTTGAAAGGATTGCGGAGATTTCCTGCAAAGCTTCGGTTAAAGGCGGACAAAGTCTCTCATTTGCTGAGGCAAAGGAGCTTATAGACAAATTAATGAAACTGGAGAATCCGTATCAATGCCCACATGGGCGACCGACCATTATCAGGATGTCAAAATATGAACTCGAGAAAAAGTTTAAACGAATCATCTAAAAAGTTAATAATAATATCGGGTCCGACCGGAGCCGGAAAGACAGCGCTTTCGATCAAGCTTGCAAAGGATATCGGAGGAAGCATTATCTCTGCCGACTCCATTCAGGTTTACAAAAAGATGGATATCGGATCTGCGAAGATAACAAGGGAGGAGATGCAGGGCATCCCGCACTATCTGATAGATGTTCTCGAGCCCACCGAAGATTTCAATGTCTACACCTTTAAGGAAATGGCTAACAGGGCTATGGATGAGATCTATGATAAGGGCAGGATCCCGATTATTGTAGGTGGCACCGGTTTCTATATTCAGGCTGTTCTTTACGACATAGATTTTTCGGATGAGGGAGACGGCGGAGAATATCGCAGGGAATTGGAACAGCTTGCAGAGGAGGGAAAAAAGGATCAGCTTTTTGAAATGCTAAAAGAGGTGGATCCGGCATCGTGTGAGACTATTCATCCAAACAATGTAAAGCGTGTGATAAGAGCGCTTGAGTATTATAAGCTCACGGGAGAGAAGATCTCCGACCACAACAACGATCAGAGACAAAAGGTTTCTCCATACGACTATTCCTACTATGTTCTCACAGATGAGAGGGCTAAGCTCTATGAAAACATTGAAAAGCGTGTGGATATTATGGTAGAAGCCGGGCTGGTAAATGAGGTAAGGCAGCTTAAAGAGATGGGTGTCACAAGAGATATGACTTCTATGCAGGGACTTGGATACAAGGAGATCTACTCGTATTTAGAGGGCGAGATCTCGCTTGAGGAGGCAATATATCTCATAAAGAGGGACACCAGACATTTTGCCAAGAGACAACTTACGTGGTTTAACCGCGAGAGCGATATATGCTGGCTTGATAAGAGTAAGCTTACAGAGAGCCAAATGCTTGAGATGATTAAAAATAACTTGCTTTTTTAGTGTGGGTTTGTTAATATAATTTTTGCAGTGCTTCCATGGCTCAGTTGGTAGAGCACTTCACTCGTAATGAAGGGGTCGCCGGTTCGAGTCCGGCTGGGAGCTTAGGGCTGTCGATTTTCGACAGCTCTATTTTTTTATCTTGATGTAGGAATAGTTTAATATTATAATCTTTAATCAGAGTATGAATAAGATCAACTATCAGAAGGAATTGGACAAGTTAATACAGACCTTGTGCAAAGAAAAAACAGTTCCCACACTTTTGCTTCACAGCTGTTGTGCTCCCTGTTCAAGTTATTGCATTGAATATCTATCGCAATATTTCAAGATCACCGTGTTCTATTACAATCCGAATCTTTATCCGGATGAGGAGTACGAAAAGAGGGTGAAGGAGCAGGTAAATTTTATTGACAGATTCAATCAGACTGATCCCGTTTTCCCTATAAAAGTCATATCCGGTGATTTTGACAAAGAAAGCTTTTATGACTTCATAAAAGGCTATGAAGGAGAGCCGGAGGGTGGAGCGCGCTGTGGCAGGTGTTTTAGGCTTAGAATGTCAAAGACTGCCCAGATGGCAAAAGAGGGAAAGTTTGATTATTTTGCAACAACTCTTACCATCAGTCCGCTAAAAAATGCCGAATTTATCAATGGTATCGGTTGTGAGATAGCGGATGAGGCCGGAGTCGATTATCTTTGTACCGACTTCAAGAAGAAGAACGGATATAAGCGTTCGGTGGAGTTGTCTAAGGAATATGATATGTACCGGCAGGATTACTGCGGTTGCGTTTATTCATATAAGGAAAGAATGGAAAGGAGATAAAGATGGCACAGTTATGGGGAGGCAGATTCACGAAAGAGACCGATCAGGAAGTCTATGAGTTCAATGCCTCAATATATTTTGATAAGAGGTTGTACAAGCAGGATATAGAGGGCAGTATAGCGCATGCTACCATGCTCGGAGCACAGAATATCATTAGCGAGGAAGAGTCCGAAACGATCGTTGAGGCGTTAAAGGAGATCAGAAACGATATCGATGAGGGCAAACTCGAGATTTCCGAGAAGTTTGAGGATATTCACAGCTTTGTCGAGTCCACATTGATTGATCGCATCGGAGATACCGGCAAAAAACTTCACACCGGAAGAAGCCGAAACGACCAGGTCGCTCTCGATATGAAATTATATGTGAGGGAAGAGCTTAAGGTAACAGATATGTTCTTAAAGCATCTCCTTCGTGCGATCCTTAAGATAATGAAGGAAAATACGGATACTGTAATGCCGGGATTTACTCATCTTCAGAAGGCTCAGCCGACCACGCTTGCCCACCATATGGGAGCTTATTTTGAGATGTTTAAGCGTGATCGCGACAGACTCCTTGATATTTATGTGAGAATGAATTATTCGCCGCTCGGATCGGGTGCATTTGCAGGAACCACATATCCGCTTGACAGGGAGCAGACTGCTTCTATATTAAGATTTACGGGTCCGACGCTCAACTCAATGGATTCTGTCTCAGACAGGGATTATCTGATCGAGACATTGTCTGCATTCTCAACAATAATGATGCATTTAAGCCGTTTCAGCGAGGAGATCATCATCTGGAATACAAATGAGTACCGTTTCATAGATATGGATGATGCATTCAGCACCGGAAGCAGTATTATGCCGCAGAAAAAGAATCCGGATATCGCCGAGCTCGTAAGAGGAAAGACCGGCCGTGTGTACGGAGCGCTCATCTCAATCCTCACAACCATGAAGTCGCTTCCACTTGCCTATAACAAGGATATGCAGGAGGACAAGGAGATTGTCTTCGACGCGATTGATACAGTGAAGGATTGTATCAGGCTCTTTGAGGGAATGATATCCACTATGAAGTTTAACAAGGAGCGCATGAGAGCTTCCGCAAACGGTGGATTTACGAATGCGACGGATCTGGCTGATTACCTGGTTGTTAAGGGTATTCCGTTTAGGGATGCTCACGGAATCGTCGGTGCTGTCGTCCTCAAATGCGAGCAGGAAAAGAAAGCTATAGATGAGCTTAAGATAGAAGAGTTAAAAGAGTTTTCGGATGTCTTTGAGGATGACGTATATGAAGCGATTTCGATGGAAACCTGCATAAACAAACGTCTGACTCTGGGTGCTCCGGGTGCGATGGACAAGGTTATCCCTATATATGAAGAATACCTGTTTAACCAGTAACATAAAAGTAAGTAGTTGTTTTAAGTGAAATGTTATTGTAATATTGTTCTTGGAAACACATTTGTTCGCGAGAGACGGACTTGGATTTTCGCCGATGTGTTTATGA
Organism: uncultured Eubacterium sp.; assembly: GCA_905236295.1. Taxonomy (GTDB): domain Bacteria; phylum Bacillota; class Clostridia; order Lachnospirales; family Lachnospiraceae; genus Eubacterium_C. The sequence continues at coordinate 18,319 of CAJOQF010000152.1, forward strand.
TAATATAGGAGGTAATCGTAATATGAGTGAAAAGTTAAAAGTAGGTATCTTGGGCGGAACGGGAATGGTAGGACAGAGATTTATTACTCTCCTTGACAATCATCCCTGGTTTGAGGTTACCACCATTGCCGCCAGCAAGAGAAGTGCCGGTAAGACTTACGAAGAAGCAGTCGGAGACAAGTGGAAGATGGATGTTCCGATGCCTGAGGCGGTTAAAAAGATAGTAGTTCAGGATCTGATGGATGTTGAAAAGATATCTTCTGAGGTCGATTTTGTTTTCAGTGCGGTTAATATGGACAAGGCTGAGATCATTAAGTTTGAGGAGGAGTACGCGAAGGCAGAGACTCCGGTTGTATCAAACAACTCAGCACACAGATGGACTCCGGATGTTCCGATGATCATTCCTGAGATCAATCCTCAGCACACTGACGTTATCGAGTTCCAGAAAAAGCGTCTCGGAACAAAGAGAGGATTTATCGCAGTTAAGCCAAACTGCTCGATCCAGAGCTACACACCTGCTCTCAACGCATGGGCAGAGTTTGAGCCGTATGAGGTTGTTGTCACCACATATCAGGCTATATCAGGTGCCGGCAAGACATTTAAAGACTGGCCGGAGATGGTTGAGAATATTATCCCGTATATCGGTGGCGAGGAGGAGAAATCCGAGAGAGAGCCGCTACGTGTCTGGGGTAAGATCGAGGACGGCGTGATAAAGCCGGCTGATCACATCAAGATAACAAGCCAGTGTATCCGTGTTCCGGTCCTCAACGGACATACGGCTGCAGCGTTTGTAAAATTCAAGAAGAATCCTACAAAAGAGCAGCTCATTGAGGCACTTGAAAGCTATAAGGGTGCTCCGCAGGAATTGAATCTTCCGAGCGCACCAAAGCAGTTTATCCGCTATATGACAGAGGATGACAGACCGCAGGTTCAGCTCGACGTTGATTATGAGAACGGAATGGGCATATCAATCGGCCGTATCAGAGAGGATTCCATCTATGACTGGAAGTTCGTGGGTCTCTCACACAATACTGTAAGAGGAGCTGCCGGCGGAGCAGTACTCTGCGCAGAACTTCTCAAAGCACAGGGCTATATAACAAAGAAATAAATAATTTTAATTTATAGTAACATCCGGCTTGGGAGATCTATGTCAACTATTCTTAAGCTAAATGCAATTAAATCTTTAGTAGTGAAAAACCTCCGAGGTCGGGGGATTGCAACAGTTCTGATCCGCAAAAACACGATTTGTGTTTTGCGGACAGAATCTTGTTGCAGGGTACCGCCGACCGAGTTTTTAGATTGTTACTTTTCTATAAGGTCTA
>CAJOQF010000153.1 GCA_905236295.1 uncultured Eubacterium sp.
CATGTTGTCGTCTCTAAAGCATAAACAGATTTGCGTGTAAACACGCATCCGTTTATGCTTTGAGACTGGACTTATAGAGTAAAAAACAAATTAAACTATTTCCTATAATCACCTTGTAATAAAACTCCTATCCCTTCCCAAAGTGCTTCCTCACTCTCAAATATCCCCGTCTCCCTATCAGGATCTATGCAATCCGCTATTGCATATGCTTTCTCATAATCATCATACGAATTGTTGATATATTCGATTTCGTAGTCTTCCAGCGTATAGTCCGAAATATTAAAGGCATCCAGATCTATGTCATGAATATAAGCGTGGAAACCTTTTCCGACTTCTAAGACGCTGTCTGCAAAAAGATATCTCCTGCCGCCGGCATAACACCATTTACGGTAATCATCAGGATCGGTATCTGACCACTCAAAAATTTCTTTTACTTCTTCTGTGCTCTCTATCATAATCACACTCCGCACTGCGAACATGCATTTCATGAGGAATTCGATAAACTTGCTCCTGTCGAGCAAGGGAATCCCACAGGTATATTTCGTAGACTGCAATGGTCTAAGAAATTCCTTCACCGTCTCGCCTGTTTCCTTGATTTCTTCGCATTCATTGACCACAAATCTGACGGCGTAAGCATCCGATAAAAGCTTCATATTCTCAGCTTTAAGAGCCATTGACGGATGTACATATCTGTCGAAGGTGGTATTTACGCTGGAATGACCAAGCATTGAACTGAGGCTCTTCGGATCAAAGCCAAGCTCAACACCTCTTGTAGCAAAGCTATGTCTTAAGGCATGAAAGCCTGCGTCGGCTATGCCGCATTCCTGAAGTATCTTCTTGAAACGGTTCTGCATTGTTCTGGGGTCAACGTACTTTTCCGTACCTGTAACAATATAGGCTTTGCTCTTATAATGAAGTTTGATCTGTTCAAGTAACCAGTCAGGAATTGGGATATCTCTTATGGAACTTTCGGTTTTGGGCGTGAGTATCTTAAGCTCAGTCTTTTTGCCTGTGGCATTTGGAATCTGAACCCTCTGCAAGTTTTTGTAGATATGAATTGTTTTATCTGTGAGATTGAAGTCATCCCATTTAAGGGCGCAGAGTTCACCCAGACGAACACCTGTGAAAAGAGCTATAAGGATTGCTAAAGCCGTCAGGGTATTCTTGCCTGCAAGATACGCAATAAGAGTCTTCTCTTCATCGGAAGAAAAGACCCTTGCTTCTTTCTTTTCTTTTTTTACTTTTATGTCATCGGTTGAATAGTTAACCGCGTAGCCCTTCTTTGAGGCAAATTCTTTCACTTTTTTGATGATTATAATCACCTGCGAAATTGTAGAGGATGCCAGACCCTCTCCGTTCTTTCTGCCGGAGGTGCGCAGCATCCTTACCAGTTCTTCTATATCGCTGCTTTTGATTTTTGAGAGATCTTTATTAGCGAGAGTCGGCAGAATGTAGTTATTCAGAGTATTGTTATACTTGTTGTAGCTTGATTCCTTTATTTCTGTCCTGATACTTTCAAGCCATGCGGAACTGACCAGCTTAAACTTACCGGCAGAAGGCAGCGTGGCTGTTCCCAAGAGCATTTCCGCCCTGTATTTATCCATCTTCTCCCTGACTTCCTTACAGGTTTTCCCATAAACGGATTTGTAACGCGTCTTTCCTGTATCTGTCTTGCCGATAACAATGCGTCCTTCCCAGCGTTTTTCCTTCGCGCGATAGTATATGTTGGTTCCTCTTCTTGACATCTACCATTCTCCTTTTTGACCACTTTTTTGACGGCTTAAAAATTTTCAATAGCTTAAAACCCAATAAAATCAAGGGCTTGCAAGAACGTTTTCGTGATTTAAAAAACAAAAAAACACTTTTTAAGCCGCATATCTAATATGCGTCAAAAAGTGCTTTTGTCAAGTCCAAACGGTAAATACAAGAGCTGATATGCCTGTTTTAAGCAGTTTCAGCATCTTGACACTGTCCCTCATATTTATTATAATGAATTAGTTTCCAAAGGAATTTCTTAGACCTGCACATTCTACGAAAGCAATCGCATCATCTTGTTTCGACAACAAATAAAATAATCTGAAGCCCGCCATCACAAGCTTCAGATTCATTTTTAATGACTTAATATGATGTCAGTGTCAAAAGGTCTCAATCCTCTTTGTGCAAGCACAATCGGATTTTGACCTTTTGACCCTGAC
>CAJOQF010000154.1 GCA_905236295.1 uncultured Eubacterium sp.
CATAGATTGTTCCGCCCCAATCCCTTGAAAGCGCTGCGTTTCAGCCATCACGGAACAATCGGAACAACAATTGCGTAAATCTTTACACTAGCGATACCATCGCATAAAAGCTGAAAGTGCATGCTTTCTGATAATTTTACGAAAATCTATGTTCCATTGTTCCATGGATCGTTATCGCAATATGCCCAAGAAGACTCTCCGATATCAATAATACGGGAACCCCTCAACGTTATCGCTCGGTCTCAGGTAAACTGAATCGCCAATACTATTTCAAGATACGACAGTATTGTACATCTCATTTCGCTCTTTCAGTTTCTTCTTTATAGCTCTTGTCTCACGTAAATAGTGAATGAAATTGCCTAACCATAAGATTATCCCGAATCCCATCTCAAGCAGGAAAAACACCAGTCCTACTCCAAATCCCGCGCCGTCTGGCATGCCTCCAGAAACGAAATAACCGGCGAGTAGAGTTCCGGCACATATTGCCAGTTGAATCAGTCCTCTAACAGCAAACGGTATCCTATCTTCATCATAAATCAAAGATGAACATACAAAGCCAACTCCTATGATCATGGCACCAACAGCGATCCTTGTATACTGGTGAGGCAACACCGAGAGTGAATTATCAAGACAAATATCAATAGCAATTATTGCAGCTACAAACATGGCACAGCCATAAAACAGACCAGTTTTGATTTTGCCTAACACTATTCTATACATCATAACCTCCTTATATTCCCAGATAATCTCTTATTTGCGGCAAGTAGGTTCTCGAAACATACTCATTAGATCCGTTCTTCATGCGAAGCAAGAGCATTCCATTGAATACCGCCTCAACGCTTTCGATCTTTCTAAGATTCACAATAATAGATTTCGAAATCCTCATAAAATCCCTTCCCAGCATATTTTCGATCTCATATAACCGCTTCCTGCAGCTGAAATCTCCTGTATCCGTATATATCCTGCACCACTTTTTCTCGGCATGAAGAGCCACTATCTCCAGTTCATCGATGACTACAATTCGATCATATTCATCAGTGCCGGTAATAACCTGACTCTTGTTTTGTACAAGCTCCGATAGTCTTGTTACTTCATTGGTCATTCTCCTGACATGGAATTCAGCAAATTCTTCTTCCAAATCAGGTTCTACTATAATATTAACCCTCATCATTACCTCCTGGTTTTGTGGCTAAGGTATGTATCATCTCACCTGATGCCTAATGTACGCAAAATGAGCAATGATTCCAAATGCCGCCGTTTCTATAATATCAGAAATGACAAGCACCACCGGATACCAAAGGATCGTACCACCCATCCTCAAAAATCTTAAATCTACCAGACTATATAACATATTGTTACTTAATCCCACTGAAGCTGATGGCAGTATTGCCAATAGCCAGTTTACGCTTCCGATTCCCATATATATGAACGTAGGCAGGAATACTATTACGATAGAAATAACCATTGCCGTCGAAGTTTCTCGCATAATTGCAGATATACTTGTAGCCATAACAACAGTTGCTATGCAGCATATCCACCCGGTCAGTGCTAAAACAATCTGTAATCCCAGCAGATTTAAAGGCGGCAAAGAATATACAGTATACAGGACCTGTACGGATTCTTTTAGTGTATCTATTCCGAATATCATATCTGATATAAATAAATGTAAGCCTATTCCCACAAGATACATTAAAGATGAAACTGTTAAAGTGGCCAATATCGTTGTTCGCACAAGTTTCCCCTTTCCAAATACCGTACATCTGATCACGCTGTCCTCACCGGATTCATATCTTTCGGCGAACACAGGTGCAGTCATAACAACAGAAAGCAGCACCAATAGTAGAATCGTGATCGAAACATAGTCTAACGCATCTCTTGTATATCCATGTGAGACAACAAACGGCTGCTCCACCTTTCTATATATAGCCTGAGCTTTACCGATATACTCCGGATCATCTAATATGTCATCTGATTTCATCGCATCTTCCAGCCGCGTTTCACAGACTTTATAAAAAGATTCCATATCTGACGGTTTCAGCGATACTAAATCAGCCTCCCTTTCATTTGTCCCATATGCCGTTGTTATCATACGAAGCAAAGGTCTGATAGGTGCAACTTCTTCCCAATATATATCCAGTGGAAGGTTACCCTTTAGTGGATCCTTGCCATACTCGCGATATAGATCCTGGTATTTTTGCAACGCCTCTTTTAATTGCTCAGCAGTGACCTTTCCATTTCCAGCATAAGACTTCTCCTCTATAAATTTTATCGCCTCTATTCCGTGTAATTGGATAGTATTGCCTTCTTCATCAAGGTAATTCGCATCTGAGAACTCACTCGGCAGTATCGCAAGTAAAGCCGACATTACAACAACGAATATAAAGATGACTATTATTCTCTTCGTATGAAAAAGCCTTTTAAGCTCTTGCTTATATAGCCTCATAATCCGCCTCCTCGTTCATAAATATGCTTACATACAGTTTCTCAAGATCATCATAATCACGCTTATTGACGATCCGGTTCAGTTCCCCGTCCTTCATTATCATCACGTTATTAGCGATATCTTCTATATCAGATACAATGTGTGTAGACAGAACAACTATTCTTTCCTTTGAAGTTGCTGCAAGGAAATTCCTGAATCTTATCCGTTCCCCAGGGTCAAGTCCTGCTGTAGGTTCATCCAGAATCAACACTTTAGGATCATTGAGCATCGCCTGTGCAATGCCGACCCTTCTCTTCATTCCTCCAGAGAGTTTAACGATCTTCTTTGACCTGACATCTTCAAGTGTCAGAATACGAAGGAGGTTTTCAATACGCTTATTTGTTTCTTTTAGCGGAACGTTTTTCAGCGCTGCCATGTACTCAAGATAGTTATTTACTGTCAGATCCTTGCCGAATTGAATCTCCTGCGGCAGAAACCCAAACTCTGACCTATACTGTACATTGTTTCGTATATCCTTACCGCAGTACAAAACCGATCCCTTACTCGGCTGCAGTACTCCAGACATCATACGCATAAGCGTTGTTTTTCCAGCCCCATTAGCACCGAGTAGTCCCCATATTCCCGGATACAGAACAGCATCAACATTTTTAACAGCTTCTTTCTTCCTGTAGTTTTTTGAAAGATCTTTAATCACTAACTCCATAAGGTTACCTCCATCTTTTAGGTCACAGCTTAGCAGAACTGATTTCCTTTGTCTGTCAAGCGCAACCAAGTGGCAGGAATAAGAAACCAACACGCAAAAAATCGTGGTAATTCGCTCTTCGCAAACAACCACGATCATCACCCGAATAATTTATTTACGTAACATCGGTTTACTCACTCCAGTCATTTTGGATGCTTCATCCAAACTGATATTCATACTTGCCCGAATCTCCCGGAGTCTATCGCC
>CAJOQF010000155.1 GCA_905236295.1 uncultured Eubacterium sp.
CGCTTCGCTTCTTCTCGCTGTAGCGTATCCGCTAAAGAAATTTAAAAAAATGCTTTGTCTCACAAGTGAGCACATCATTTTTTTAAATTGCCTTAGCTCTGTACAAAATCACATCTGCATCTGCATGATTTCGCGGTAGGCTTCGAGGACCTTGTCGCGGACAGCTACAGTAAATTGTAATGCCACATTTGATTTTTCCTGAGCGACCAGAAGGTCGTGCGTATTCTCCTGCTGACCAAGCGCGAACTGAATCTCAGCGGACTCAGCAGCATTTGAATAGTCATTGGTTTCGTTAACCATGTTCATTGCAGCCTGAAATGCAAGATCAAAATCATTGCTCTCAGAGACTGCTTTAGGTTTTGAGTTGTTGTATACCGACTCAATTACAGGAGACGTTACATTTGAAAGTTCCAACAGATTAATCGCCATTTATATCACCTCATTATGCCTGTCCGATGGATAGACCTCTCGAAGCCATCGCCTTGCTCGCCTCAAAGGCAGTAGCATTTGCCTCGTAAGCACGACTGGCATCGATCATGTTTGTCATCTCGGTTACAATATTTACATTCGGATATGTAACATATCCGTTCTCATCCGCATCCGGATTCGAAGGATCGTACTCCATCTTATATGGGGTAACATGATCCTCATATATCCCGCTGACCTTTACTCCGTTTCCGAGATATTTATCAGTGGATCTACGATAATACTCCCAGAAATTGTTGCCTTTTTCTCTAAACTTAACGACGTGTCTGGTGTATGGTTCACCGTTCTCGGTACTGGTGGTATTAACATTTGCAATATTTTCAGAAATAATATCTGTTCTGAAACGCTCTGCTGTCATACCGGATGCATTTATGTTAAAAGATTGAAAAATAGACATAAACTACACCTCCTTAATTCATAACACTCTTGAGTTCGGAAAACTCATGAGTAATAGAGCCGGTAAGACCCTGATATTTGATCTGTTCGGCTGCAAGTTCAACGTTTTCAGTGTCGATATCGACGTTATTTTCATCCAAACGGTATGAATAATTTGTTGCATCCTCGAATTTTAATGGTGTCAAATGTCTCAAATGTATGTTTTTGACCTTGAAATCAAGCATTTCATACTTTGACATACCCAATTCACGCTCCAAAACGGACTCAAAATTGACTTCCTGGCGTTTATAACCCGGTGTGTCGACATTTGCTATGTTGTTACTCAAGGTTTGCTCTCTCAGCCAGCTGGCATCGGCCGCCTTGGTAAGCACGTTAATGTAGTCAAATGCAGTCGTATCAAACATAAAATCCCTCCTGCGTATCCACGCTCTCTTAAAACATTATATGAAACTTGCAAAAAAAAGGCAAACAATTTTTCAAAAAAAGCCACAAAATATTGTGTTAAATCTCGATTTACTTTCTAAATCATGGATGTTACATCTAGATTAACCCGTGTAAACCCTTACAAATACAAAAAAGGAACTTATTTTTATAAGTCCCTTTAAATGATCAATCCGTTTTATTTATTATTCTTTATAGCCTCGAGTTCTTCGAAGACAACATTGTTAAGTACTTTGATGTATGTACCTTTCATACCCGATGAACTCGACTCTATAACTCCAGCGCTCTCGAACTTACGTAGCGCATTGACAATAACCGATCTGGTGATACCAAGTCTGTCTGCGATCTTACTTGCAACCAATATTCCTTCGGTACCGGTCATATCCTCGAACACATGAATGATGGCTTCAAGTTCGGAGTATGAAAGTGTGTTTATAGCAGATTTTACAATCTGTTTTTGTCTGGCTTCCTCGGCATTTTCTTCGTGAACAGATCTCATCATCTCGAGTCCCACAACCGTGGTGCCGTACTCTCCTAAAATTATATCGTCAATCTCATAGGAATCGTTAACCCTGTAAATGAAAAGTGTGCCAAGTCTCTCGCCGGCAATATCAATCGGTGTGATGATGGCGTAATAGTTTTTGACATCTTCAAAGCCGAGAGTCTCGAGATTGACGTTTTCTTTGGTGGAAAGAATACCGAGAAGTCTCTCGTTAAGAAGAGCGTCCACCAGAGCTCCAACCTCTCCGACAACAAGTGACATCAGAGGTTTTACCGATTCGCTGACGCTCTTTCCGAGAATCTTTCCTTTTTTTGAAATCACAAGCACATTCGAATCAAGAATTTCTGTCAAAACCTCACAAATATCGTTGAAAACGACCTTTGATGAATTGTTGTTGTGAAGTAATTTACCAATCTTTCTTGTCTTATCTAATAATACGACGTTCATAATTTTCTCCCATAAAAAAATTGAGACATTAAATTTGTCTCAATTTTAGCAAATATTCACAATTATTGCAAGCAATTACTTGACATCTTCTATGATTGTCTTGCAATTCTGATCGGCACATACAATCTTGTTTCCTTTTTCGATCATATATCCTCCGCAATTAGGACATTTTTTCTCGACCGGTTTCTGCCATGACATAAAGTCGCAATCCGGATTATTGATACAACCGTAGTATTTTCTGCCTTTTTTTGTCATCTTAAGAACAACATCCTCACCGCACTTAGGACAGGAAACTCCGATCTTTTCATAATACGGCTTTGTATTCCTGCAATCCGGAAATCCCGGACAAGCAAGAAATCTACCGTGAGGGCCATATTTGATAACCATGTTTCTTCCGCAGTTCTCGCATACGGTATCGGTTTCCTCATCTTTTATCTCTATCTTTTCAAGCTCTTTTTCAGCCTTATCAACCGCCACCTTAAGGTCGGGATAAAAATTTCTGATAACAGTTTTCCACTCTACGGAGCCTTCCTCTATCTTATCAAGCAAAAGTTCCATATTTGCAGTGAATGTCTCGTCAACTATCGTGGCGAACGATTCCTTCATTATATTATTTACAACCTCACCGATTTCGGTAATATAGAGGTTCTTGTTTTCTTTTGTGATATATCTTCTGGCAAGCAAAACGGATATTGTCGGAGCATACGTACTCGGTCTGCCAATACCGTGCTCTTCCATCGTCTTTACAAGTGACGCCTCGGTAAAATGTGCGGGCGGCTGAGTGAAATGCTGCTGCATATCAACATCGGCAAGCTTTAACACGGAATTCTCATCAATAGAGTTGAGAAGAACGTTCTTCTTAGCTTTTCCCTCGTCGTCATCTGCCTGGTAAACACTGAGGAAACCGTCGAACTTAATCTTTGACGTAGCCACGCTAAAGATGTGATCTCCGATAATGATCTTTACGGATTTCGTCTCATAAACCGCCGGATTCATACGGCTGGCTGCAAATCTTTCCCAGATGAGCTTGTATAATCTAAACTGATCTCTAGAGAGAGATTCCTTGACAACAACAGGTGTTCTGGCTATCGATGTCGGTCTTATAGCCTCGTGCGCATCCTGTACATTTGATTTCTTTGAGACCTGAGAGAGAGTTTTATTGACATACTGCTCTCCAAAATTCTCTGAAATATAGTTAAATGCCTCGTTTGAAGCTTCATCAGAGACGCGGGTCGAATCGGTTCTCAGATAACTGATAAGACCTACCGTGCCCTCCCCCTTTATGTCAACGCCCTCATAGAGCTGCTGGGCGATCCTCATTGTTTTCACGGTTGAAAAATTAAGTCTCTTTGATGCTTCCTGCTGAAGCGTAGACGTGGTAAATGCCAAAGGCTGTTTTTTGTTTCTCTCGCCGATCTTGATGTCATAAACCTTTGGTTTCTTACCTACTATTTCATCTTTTACCTTTTGTGCATCCGCCTCGCATTTCAGGTCGGCTTTACCCTCTTTCGTACCGACATAAGCGGCAGTGATAGGTTTCTTCTCACCCTCTATGTCAATAGTTGCATCTATGCTCCAATACTCGTCAGGAATAAAACTTGATATTTCGTCCTCGCGCTCACAGATCATCTTAAGCGCTGCCGACTGTACTCTTCCTGCCGAAAGTCCTCTTTTAACCTTTGCCCAGAGCAGAGGACTGATCTTATATCCAACCATTCTGTCAAGAATTCTTCTTGCCTGCTGTGCATTGACAAGCCCCATATCTATGCCGCGTGGCTCCTTTAAGGACGTCTTTACGGCATTTTTTGTTATTTCGTTAAAAGTTATTCTGTGTATATCCTTGTCTTCAAGTTTAAGCGCATGAGCAAGATGCCATGAAATTGCCTCCCCCTCACGGTCAGGGTCAGTTGCGAGATAAACTTTATCGGCTTTCTTTACGGCTTTTCTAAGCTTTGCCAGAATATCTCCTTTTCCCCTTATAGTGATATATTTAGGATCGAAATCGTGTTCAAGGTCAACTCCCATCTGACTCTTCGGAAGATCACGGACATGTCCGTTTGAGGCGCAAACCTCATAATTACTTCCCAAGAATTTTTTAATTGTTTTGACCTTAGCGGGCGACTCCACTATGACAAGATACTTAGCCATTTTACAAAAACTCCTTATATCGAAATAACGTTCTGATTAGATACATTACAACAAGTCATTTTCTTTTTCAAGTAAAAAATTATTGTAAACGCCCATCCGCTATGATATCATCACTTCATATTTAACAGTTCTTTTTTATATTTCTATTCAAATCCAGGCTTCTTTCAAAAGGAAAGGAGCAACTATGTACAGCATCATAAATACCGCTATTATCAAGGGTATTGACAGCATTCCCATTCATGTAGAATCTGATATAAGCAACGGGCTTCCAATGTTCGAAATGGTTGGATATCTGTCCGCCGAAGTAAAGGAAGCAAAAGAACGTGTCAAAATAGCACTAAAAAATTCGGGCTTCATTCTCCCTCACAAACGGATAACCATAAATATCACTCCCGCCAACATAAAAAAATCAGGGACGGGCTTTGATCTGCCAGTCGCACTAGGTCTTCTATGTGCAATGGAGGAAATCCCGCAGGAAAGGTTAAACAATGCATGTGTTGTCGGGGAAATCGGACTGAACGGAGATATTCTCCCGGTTCGCGGTATACTCTCAATGGCTGCGATGTCTAAAGAGATGGGTTACAACACTATAATGGTTCCAAAGGATAATGCAATGGAAGCCTCGCTCGTCAAAGGATTAGACGTAATCCCGCTTTCTTCTCTGAACGAAACCGTGCAAATTCTGACCGGCCGAATAAATATACCTGTATATAAATATGAAGAATCAACCGAAACCGCCGATGATTATTTATTGGATTTTAAAGATGTTCACGGGCAAAATGCCGTCAAGAGAGCATGCGAGATTTCTGTTAGCGGTATGCACAATCTGCTCATGATAGGACCACCCGGATCAGGAAAGTCTATGATAGCGCAGCGCATTCCGACCATTCTCCCACCTCTTACAAAAAAAGAACAGATGGAGCTTTCTAAAATATACTCCGTGAGCGGTATGCTCGATGCATCAAAAGGTCTTACTACCAAACGCCCATGCAGGATGCCGCATCACACAATAACTCCACAGGCTCTCTCCGGTGGCGGAACATACGCAAAGCCCGGCGAAATATCTCTTTCCCACGGTGGAGTACTGTTTTTGGACGAGCTTCCGGAATTCAACAAAAATACGCTTGAAATCCTAAGACAGCCGATGGAGGAGAAATGTATTCATCTGGTCAGAATGAACGGAACCTATACCTACCCCGCAAACTTTCTGTTTGTCGCGGCAATGAACCCATGCAAATGCGGATTCTATCCTGATTTCAACAAGTGCAACTGTTCGGCCAGATCTATAAAGAATTATCTGTCCGGCATAAGTCAGCCCCTGCTCGATCGAATAGAGATCTGCATCGAAGCCCCTCGCATATCATTTGAGGATCTGATGGGAACAAAGGGCGAAGAAACTTCCGCCGAAATAAGAGAACGTGTGATAAAAGTTCACAACATACAAAGGGAAAGATATAAATATGAAGATTTTCTGTTCAATTCCCAGATTCCCTCTTCTAAGATCGATACTTACTGCCCTCTTTCAAGCGAACACAAAGAATATTTAAAAGAGATATTCAAAAAACTTGACCTCAGCGCCCGATCATATTTTAAGATACTAAAAGTGGCAAGAACCATCGCTGATCTTGAAGGAAGCGATAATATCAAAATGAGTCATTTAAGTGAAGCCATATGTTACAGAAGCGCTGACAAAAAGTACTGGGAGGGCGGCGAATATGAAGTATAAGCTATGGTTGGCTACAATTCCCTCAACTATAATAAACAGCCCTTATAAACTTTTGATGTACGGTGGCAGCGCAAAAGATATCTTCTATATGTCTGAGGGTGAATTAAAGCTTATTTATCAGTGGCCGGGGGATCGTTTAACTCAATTTTTATCTCATCGCGAAGCCTATGATCCCGACAAAGAACTTGAAATTTTTAACAAGACAGGAATGAAGCTTATAACGATAGAGGATGAAGGTTATCCATACAGACTTCGTATGATCCACTCTCCCCCTTACGGATTATTCTACTTCGGTTCACTCGATATACTAAGGACAAGAACAATAGCTATCATCGGTGCAAGGCATTGTTCGGAATACGGTAAAACGGCTGCTTTTAATATCGCCAAAGGGCTGGTTCTTGGAAATAACACGATCATCAGCGGCATGGCATGCGGGATAGACACACAGGCACATCTTGGTGCTCTCTATGAAGACGGAAAGACAGCAGCCGTTCTCGGATGCGGCGCAGATATCATTTATCCCAGATCCAACAGAAGTCTGTACAACAAGATAAGAACAGTCGGGCTTATCCTTTCCGAATACTCCCCCGGCACCCAACCTTTGGCATACAACTTTCCGGTCAGGAATCGCATTATAAGCGGATTGTCCGACATAGTCATTGTTATCGAAGCCAAAGAAAAGAGCGGCTCTCTCATAACCTGTGACTTTGCCCTTGAGCAGGGAAAGGATATATATGTACTCCCGGGGAGGGTTGGCGAGCCGTTAAGCTACGGCTGCAACAAACTGATAAGCCAGGGCGCCGGAATTATTTATGACATCGATAAATTTACAAGCGATTTAAAAATAACTTCAAAAAAGAGAAAAGGGAGGAAGGTAACAATGCCCGAAATAAATGACAGCGAAAACGCAATGTTAAATCTGCTCGGCATACAGCCAATGGAACTGGAAACCATCATTGGTTTAAGTCCGTATACACCGATAGAAACAATAGAACACATCGTTTCACTGCAAAAGAAAAACTGTATAAAAGAGATATTCAAGAATATGTATATCCGTTCTAACATTGACTTATAAGTCAATTTATGCGATTATATAATTTGCTAATTCTAAAAAATTGAAAAGGAAAAATACAATGTTAGGCGACGAAAAAATACTATTCAGCGGAATGCAATCAACCGGAAACCTCACACTCGGAAACTATTTGGGAGCTCTCTCTAACTGGGTTAAACTCTCAGATGAATATACATGTTTCTACTGTGTGGTTGATATGCACTCCATAACCGTTAGACAAAATCCGGCAGAACTCAGAAAACGTGCAAGAAGCCTTCTGACCCTGTATATCGCAGCAGGTCTGGATCCAGAGAAGAACTGTCTCTACTATCAGTCTCACGTTTCAGGACATGCTGAGCTTGCATGGATCTTAAACTGCTTTACATACATGGGTGAATTAAACCGAATGACCCAGTTTAAGGACAAGGCTGCAAAACACGCCGACAACATAAACGCCGGACTCTTTACTTATCCGGTACTTATGGCTTCGGATATTCTCCTCTATCAGGCAGATGTAGTGCCTGTAGGCGCCGATCAGATGCAGCATCTCGAGATAACAAGAGATATCGCGCAAAGATTCAACGCTATCTACGGTGATGTCTTCACTGTTCCGGAAGCTTATGTAGGAAAAGCCGGCAGAAAGATAATGAGTTTGCAGGATCCCACCAAAAAGATGTCAAAATCCGATGAGAATCCAAACGCAAGCATCTATCTTATGGATGACAAGGACACTATCATGCGCAAGTTTAAACGCGCTGTGACAGACTCGGAAGGTTGTATCCGCTACAGTGATGAGCAGCCGGGTATCAAAAACCTTATCGACATCTACTGTGCATGCAAAAACATCGAGCCGGAAGCTGTCGTAAAAGAATTCGACGGAAAAGGATACGCCGAATTCAAACCTGCAGTCGGTGAAGTTGTAGCTGATGTACTTCTCCCACTTCAGAAGCGTTATAATGAGCTCGAAAAGGACAAAGCTTATATCGATGGCATTATAAAAGCCAACACCGAGAAAGCAACCTACTACTCTACCAAAACACTCCGAAAGGTTCAAAAGAAAATCGGCTTTCCGGAGCGCATACGATAATCATAAAATCCCATATACCGAGTGTGGTATATGGGATTTGAAATTTTTCTACGAATTTATTATGATAAATTTAACACTACATTTTCACTTCGAAGCACATCATAACCCCTTTTTAGGACTTCGTCCTTAATAAACTTAAAAGTTATCTCCTCTCCGTTTTCGGAAAGCTTAACAAGCATCAGTTCAAGCAAGGCTGCTGTCTCGGGGTGCATTATCTGATGGGAACGTCCTTTTCGGTAATAATTGAGCGCGTTGCTGTCGTCATAGGTAGCACTGTGATATACCTTCGAAGCGGCAACCCTGTCCATAAACATCTCAACGACATATTTAACCGGCATCTTCATACCGGCCACTACTTTTCCGTCATCTCCCGGGATCAGATTGCCGTTTGCATCTGTTTTTATCGCATAGTCGATCCAATATTCAAAGTGGTGTTTGTTTCGGCCTTTGTGGTGAAGCCATGAATAAGATACGCCCTTATCCTTCCTCTCTGCATTGTTTGGTGAGGAATCTCCCTGAAAATATTTTGCCCCGACCCAAAATTCTACCGGAGAGAACTTCGACATATCATGAAATATTCCCTGGCGATACAATCCGACCTTGAAGCATCCAATGAGTACAAGATGTTTATGCTTCATAACTGTTTTAAAATGCTGCCAGGCTTTCATGATTCATCCCCCAGATCATCTGACAGCAATTCACACAAGGTCTCGTAAACAAATTCCGTCGCACTTTCTCGAACACTGTTTCTTCCGATATCTCCAAAATGCTTTGTAAATGTTCTGAGCTCACCATCTATAAAGAATCCAAAGCATACCATTCCGACAGGTTTTGCTTCACTTCCGCCTGATGGTCCGGCAATACCCGAGATTCCGACTCCAACTTCACAATCAGCCGTCTTGGAAACAGATGAAGCCATTGCACCGGCAACAGGCTCACTGACTACACCATGTGTTTCGATCAGCGATCTTTTAACGCCTAAAACCCTTACCTTTGATTCATTGGCATAGGTTACAAATGATTCGTTTAAAACAGCTGAGGCATCCGGTACATTGACAAGCCTGGCACAGGCCATACCTCCGGTGCATGATTCCGCAAATGCTATATGCCATTTTTTATTTTTTAATAATTCCACCACTTTGTTTTCAAGATTCATATATTCTCCTAAAACACTTTAAAATAAGTCCAATCAACAACCTGTTAACCGGACTCATTTTAGCAAACATTATTATCAAAAATCAATATTATTTTTTAACCACTTTCATAGAAGCAACTTTAACATTAGAAGTGGCACGGATAGTAACAGACTTTGTTTTTCTATTATATTTACCCTTGTGTCCGTTTCCATCCTTAAGTACTACGGATCTGATCCTGTAATTCTTTTTGTATTTATTTTTAAGCTTGACTTTTACGGTTATCTTATCTCCCGGCTGATAAGCCTTTTGGGATGTCTTAAATATAAGCTTTCCCTTCGACTTTACAATCTTAACGCAACCGCTGTTTACTTTCTTGGTAAACAGGTA
>CAJOQF010000156.1 GCA_905236295.1 uncultured Eubacterium sp.
GCAGCCGAGCGAGTATCAACCCATGTGGCTGATGCTTGTAAGGAGTATGCGTTCGCTGTCAACAGCGAGCGCTAGCTCCAATATAGGTAAGTGTTGGCATATGATCTTCGGGTTATATGCCTATTTTATTACACTGAGAGGAAGCGGGATTTATGAGAACTATCACTGAAAAGGATGAGGAAAACATTACCTCTATGAGAAATACTATTCGTGATGGAATTCAGAATATCGAATTTGACGGAAACTGGTTGGATGACTATGAGACGTGGAGAGCAGAAGAACGCAATCAATTCGAAGCGTTGCTAACGATAAAAGATCCGTTTAATTTGGCATGCGTTGGTGATCGGGAAGAGTTCGATATGTCGGATCCAAAGAATCTTAGGGACTTAGATATTTTTTGCATGTCTCTTTTCCTCTCAGAGAAGTTAAGGGATACTACGCTAAAGATATTTGATGAAGTCCGCAAAGAAAGAATTCGTGAAAGAAAAGTAGCACGCATAGAAGAATATTTCAGTCTTTTGAAAGCAATTATTGATAGCAGGCAATTGTCTGGATGTATCGTGACACTAAATGATCTTGCCGAAAAGCAGATGGTTTTGCAGGGAAAACGAACCGTGGATTTGTACGGATCATTTTACTCGCTCAGAGAAATACTGAGAAAGAGTTCTGTAGAATCTTTGTATCTTTTACTGATGTATTGGAGAATCAAAAAAGATCGAAAGTCGCTAAAAGAGCTTACGGTATCGGTTGTTGACTATATTCAGGCATATTTCGATGAATTTGACAAAGATCCTGAAATGCGTCTTTATTACCCGCTTGATGGGTTAATGACGGTTAAGAAATTGGCTGTAATTGAACATTGGCTTGAAATCATTGCTTTTCATACAAATGGAATATTTGAGAAGTATAAAGAGCTTAAATGGTTAATGCCAGTAGACAAGATGGCTGATAACATCATAGAAACAAATCAAATATCCAGATGCGAGATGATGTATTACAAATCTGTTTTTTCTTCTGACGATGACAAAACCGTGCAACAGAAGGCAGTCTGTAATCATGGATATGGGATATGGAGAAAAACCGTTGATGTAATGTATATTGTCTGTGATATATTCCAGATTCTATACAATTATTCAGAGGAAGATCTGAAAAAAATGAATACCTCTAAAGCGGCAATGCTTGAGGGGTATGACAATATGGTTAAGATCAGGGATTACTATACCAGAAAGGTCTTTTTCCATCAGGTTTATTTTCAGAACGAGCGACGGTATCTGGATTCGCAAATTATGGAAGCTCTCGAAGAAGACGCTGAGTTGATAGCCAAATCAGTTGATGATGTCATTGGATTTATTGATGCAATTGCAGGTGATGACATTGAGAGTATGCTTCAGGCAAAACAGAATTATATCAATAGCCTTTCTGATTTTGCGAGCAAAGACCAAGAAGAAAAACTCGATGAATTAACAGTTCATGTGGTGGAAAAAATAAAGGATTCGGTTCGAAAGCTGGATGTTTATGACAAATTATACAGCTCTGTTTCAGATGACTTTATTGAATATGCGGCGATCCTGTTGCAGCATCCACAAATACTTAGCTCGCTGGTTTCGGCAGAGTACCTTTATAGGCAGTATGTGAGTGACCAAGATCCTAATGTGAAATTTGATTATAGTTGCATTTCAATTATGTACTATATGGCATTAGAAGATTTTTTAAATAAAATAGTGTATATTCCATATGCGGATGATGTCTTGTCGAAAATTGACCGCAGTAAAATAAGGAATCAGGATTGGCAAAGAAATGATTCAAAAGAATATGTGTCATCGTTTTCTGCATTTTGGGATAAGTACAAGCGATTAAAGAGATCCTGTGAAATAGGTGTGCTTGGTCATTTACTGGAAGCAGTGCAGACCGAGAGATATTTTCGGGAATACCTTGAAAGAAGATTTGCCGGGATAGATGTAAACAGAGTTGAAGTATACGGACAAGCATTGATAAATGTTGCGCCCAGAAGAAACGATGCCGCGCATGGTGGAAACTATCTAACATATGCGGATGTATGCACAGATAAAGACAATGTTTACAATACGGTTGAGACATATAAAGGGATGATAATTGAATTGATGGAGATATGTTTTTCGCGGTGAAACGTAGGTGAGAGATAGGATTTCAGCCACAAGAAAAATGGCAGAGAAATATTGTTGAACCTGCTTGACACAAGCTGACGAATGTCACAGGTCGATCTATGGGAAGTGGAAAGCGGTGCTGGATTATTTCTCCGGAGCGAAGGTACTGGGGCTTACCGCGACACCCACACCGGAAGCATATGCGTATTTCGATAATAATATCATTGAAGAATATACCTATGATGAATCC
>CAJOQF010000157.1 GCA_905236295.1 uncultured Eubacterium sp.
ATGAACCTGGATAGCCTACTAAGGCTTTCTTTGTTCCAAAAACTGATTTTGATATTTTCAAGGTACAATTGTTGTTATATTTTATGCGAAAGCATCGGCTGAAAAATCAGCCGGTTGCTGAGCATACACTAATTTATGAGATAGACATCGTATTATAATCTGTAAATCGAACCCTTTCTAAGGCACACCATAAAAAAACGATAGTTCAACTTTTATCTCCAAATAAAAAAATAGGACCTATCCCTAAGATAAGCCCCATAGTAAGCCTTGTTATATAGTTCGTATTGAACACATTCATCGATATTTATCATCATCAAATTCTTCAAATGCGGCAATCTTCAATATGTCGAAGTCATAAATTCTTCTCTCTCTATATTCCCATACCCAATTACCATTATAACAAAATCCCCAACTCCCATTTCTTTTGATGGCGGTAATATTATAACCCTTATAACGCAGAACATAGTTTCCCTTGGAATTTAATACCCATTCTTGTTTGAGAAAATTGCGCATTCTATTTGCTCGATTTTTCGCACGTCTTTCCAGTTCGAAAGGAGTATCATAATCTTCTGTCATTCTACAAGCACAATCACACCCCACCCGTAAGACTCTATCATAATTTGGATGACTCAATATATGAACATATCTAATTCTCTCGTGTTGACACATTTCACAGATTTCATATTCGAAAGACCTATCTCCAATGCAATCTGCTTTAATATCTTCTATAACCTCAAGTACCCAGCCCTTATGTGGAACACCTGGCTTATCCCATCTCCCCATAATGTCATTCCTCACTATATCATGTACAAAACATTACAAAATCATACTCATATCAAAAAATCCACTTGAACTCTTATCCAATAAGGCAATCCATAATAGCTCTCTTTTATCCTATTTCTTACTATTTTTTCAATTTCCAATCCATTTTTTATATCCTTTAGATCATTCCCAGCAAAAATCTTTTTAAATAGAAATAATGCTGTCTCTCGAGGAATCCCCATTTCAATCATGCATCTTGTCAATTGGTCAAACGCTCCTAATTGCATACATGTCAAAAAACAGCTATCCGGATTCTTCATGTCATAGATTGGTTTTAGTAAAAGAGGAAGTCCATATGATATTGTATTCTGAAGCAATTCAATTGTATCGTCTATATGCTCCTCGCCCTCATCTCCCTCATACCAACTACCACTTAGAATATCATTTAAAGCATCCCCTTTTGCCCATTTTAAACCTAGTGAAATCATTATGCTTCGTTTGTTACCATCTTTATATTGTTTAGGAATATATTTGTTATACATACTTGCAGTCTCATAGGTATCTCTTAAATATCGTAACACATCATCTAATCTGCTTCTTGCATTTCTCTCCATCGGAGTATTTGGTATACTGCCATTGTACGTTTTATAAATTGTATCTAATACAATCGGATCCCAATATCTGTTTTTATAACATATTTCCTTTGGTACAGATATCTCCTCTAACTTATGTATAATCGCAGCGACTTGTTTTTGAGTCAATTTAATCCCTACATCTTGCATCCTTCTTTTCGATTCAGAACCATATTTCAGAACAGACTGTCGGATATATGAGATAATATAACCATATTTCTGCATTGTCGGATCAACAGCTATGTTTTTGTCAAGTACATCCCCTATAGGTTCTTTGTACTCTTCAAATTTTTGAGCATAACCAGTCGGAAGTTCTTTTGTCACGTCTTCAAATAATTCTAGTTGTTCATAACCTTCTGTATCGATAAACTCACTTTCATCCAAAACAAACGCACGTCCAATATAATCCTTTAACAATCGTCCTGCACGCCCTCGTAAATTAGCCATTTCGTAGTTTGTCAATTCCGCAGAATTATTTTGTTTTCTAATATATAAATGCGGGTTCCTTATAAATACATTCTGAGCTGGAAGATTCACTCCTTGAAGCAGCGTAGTTTACATACTACATTGCTAATTTTCTTCTCAGAGATAGCCTTTTCCAATGTTCTCCGTACATGCTGTGGCAATTTCCCGTGATGGTATGCGATGCCTTTTTTCAATGTTTTACATAAAGAATAATTGCTCCTTATTGTATTAGAATAGTATTCAATAAGCTCTTCTTCAATTTGTGCATCGCACCCCTCCAGTGCAATAGCAATCTTTCTGGCAGTACCGGGTGTCGGAGCAAATATAATGTTCTGTGCTCCTTTTCCTGCATTATTTACAAGTATACTTAAATATGACATATACTTCTCGGTATATATCCTTTGTCCATAACCTTCAATTATTTCTGGATGATCAATTTCTAAAATTTGGGGATTATCTGTCAAAGAGCAATACTGCTTTAGGAAATACCTATTGCCATCTTTCTTTATACTATAAGTCATATTAAGTACCGGGCTTGTATTCGTAGTATGATCTTTGGTTTCAATTCCAAAAATATTCTTTCCAACTTTATCAATTTCCTCTATGCGTGGGCCAGAAATAATTATCTGTTCAACATTTTCTCTATATCTAAACTCTATTAATGTGTCAAAAAGGATTTTTGCCCTTTCATCTGTATCTTCCTTTATCCTTTCAATATTTTGTATTTCATCTGCTACCAAAATTAATTTTTTTGAAAAAGCTTTATCTGTATCTGAAAAAGCTGCTATGGCCTTTTCTTGTGTCATAACATAGATATTCTTCATATCTATAAATTCATTTTCGTCAAATGTATTCGATATCCAGTAATTTTCTATTCCAGCTTTTTTAAGTTCACGATTAAAATCCTCTGTCACTTGAGTCAACAAACTTAATGTAGGCACTATATAAACAACATCAAAGTTTTCATTTCTTAATCGTTCACATAACTTCAACAATATAACGAATGATTTTCCGGCTGAAGTCGGTGCAGATATGCCCAATATCTTATCATGATTCATACTATCCCATATCTGTTTCTGAAAATTCGTCAACAGATATTTTTGATTAGATACTGATACTTCATTTTTTATTTGATAAATGGTGGATGTAACTTCATCAATCCAACTATCTAACATGGAAAA
>CAJOQF010000158.1 GCA_905236295.1 uncultured Eubacterium sp.
GCAAGACCGCTGATCACGCTGACGCCGATGCCGTAATTCTTCTGAACGTTTGTGAGCGCAATACCCAAAACCGCACAGTTTGTTGTGATAAGAGGAAGATAAACACCGAGTGAATTGTAAAGCGGCGGCATCTTCTTTCTAAGGAACATCTCAACGAACTGAACCAAAGCTGCGATTACAAGGATGAACACGATCGTTCTAAGGTAAACCAGATTGAAATTAACTAATATTACTTTGTCTATTATACTTGTTACAAGCGAAGCAACTGTTATAACGAATACAACGGCCCAGCCCATTCCGGTAGCAGTCTCAACCTTCTTTGAAACTCCAAGGAAAGGACAGATTCCGAGGAACTGGCTAAGTACTACGTTATTTACAATAGCAGCTGCAATCGCAAGCAAAATTACCTGTGAAAAACTCATTTGCACTTAACCTCCTATTCTTTCTCGGACTCTGCCGGTTTTTCAGACTCTGCGCTTGTCGAAGAGTCGTCCTTTGCCTCTGCCTTTGCCGCTTCGACAGGCTCAGCGGCCGGTTTCGGCTCAGTTGACGTTTTTGCCTCTGCCGGCTTAGCTTCCGGTTTCTTGGCTGCCGGCTTCGGAGCTGTCTCAGGCGGCTGCGGTAAAACAAGCGCCGGCTTATTCTTCTTCTCCATGTGAAGCTTGATAGCATTCATAACTGCTACCATGAAGCCAAGCACGAGGAAAGCTCCCGGTGCGAGAACGAATATTGTGATCGGAGTAAAACCGTGGAGGATGTATGAATCCTCAGCGAGCGGAAGGATCTGCTTTCCGAAAGCCTGTCCGCTTCCAAGTATCTCACGGATAAGTCCGAGAATCGTAAGTCCAAGTGTGAATCCGGCACCCATACCGATTCCGTCGAAGATAGAAACAATAGGACCGTTCTTTGATGCATAACTCTCGGCACGACCGAGGATGATACAGTTAACAACGATAAGCGGGATGTAAAGTCCGAGTGACGCATAGAGCGACGGAACAAATCCCTGAAGTAGGAACTGCACAACCGTAACCAGTGTTGCAACCACGACAATGTATGCCGGCACACGCACGCGGTTCGGGATAATGTTTCTAAGCAGTGAGATAATGAGATTGGCAAATACCAAAACTATGGTAGTTGAAAGTCCCATACCAAGTCCGTTTACTGCTGATGTGGTGACCGCAAGAGTCGGACACATACCAAGCATGAGCACAAGGACCGGATTTTCTTTTACTATGCCGTTTTGGAGGCGTTCTACATATTTATTCATTATTTCTCACCTCCCAAATTATCCTGAAAATAAGCGAGCGCAAAGTTGACACCGTTTGTCATGGCACGCGATGTTATGGTAGCGCCGGAAATTGCCTCTATCTCAGTGTCGTCTGCAGGCTTCTGCTTTACAACTGTAAATGACTGAACCTGCTTGTTCTCAAACTGTGAATAGAACTTTTCTTCCTTAGCCTTCATACCGAGACCGGCTGTCTCGCTGATGTCCGTAATTGAATATCCGTTGAGTGTTCCATCGAGCTGGATACCTACAGAGAATGTAATATCTCCGGCATATCCGTCTGAATCTGTCACATCAACGATATATCCCAAAGTCTCTCCCGAAGCATCCTTAGCTTCTACAAGACCGTTGAGTGCAATGTTTAATCCATCAAAAAGATCTGTGTGCGCTGTGGCAGTAGCCTGGCTTGCTGCCTCCGCATCAAAGTCAGCGACATCTTCAAAGGAAGCCGCATCGGCAAAGACCGCCTTGTATGCTTCCTGCTGCGCTTTGTAATTTGCCTGCGCTATAGGCTCAAGAGTAATCTCATGGACAATACCAAGGAGCACACCTGCGCAGAGAGTTATGATGGTCAGAATGAGCGCATCTTTTACTACTGCTTTATCCATTACTCTTCGCCTCCTTCTTTTCTTTAATTACACCGAAAGCGTTTGGTATAGTCCATCTCTCAATGAGCGGTACAAGCATATTTGAGAAGATGATCGCAAATGAAACACCCTCTGCGGAAGAACCGAACATTCTGAATATACCTGTAAGGCATCCGAGGATTACACCGAATACAATCTTTCCTTTTGGCGTGATCGGTGAGGTTACATAATCGGTCGCCATAAAGAAAGCACCCATTATGATACCACCTGCACAGAGCTCCTGAAGTATGAATGTTCCAAGATCTCCTGTTGTGAGATGTCCACCGAAAAGAATGATAAATATCACAAATGTGATAAGGTATGTTCCCGGGATTCTCAGATCGATGACACCTGTTATCACAAGGAAAATAGCACCGATCAACAGGCAGAGGATAGAAGTCTCACCGATAACTCCACCGTGAGTTCCAAGGAAGAGTGAGAGTGTATCTCCTGTGTACTCTCCTGCCTTGATAAGAGCAAGCGGAGTAGCTCCCGTCACTCCGTCATATGTAAACTTGGTCATATCTCCGGCAAATGCAAGGATGAGGAAGCATCTTGCACCGAGAGCCGGGTTCATAAAGTTCTGACCCAAGCCGCCAAAAAGCATCTTTACAACTACGATAGCGAAGAATCCACCGATAATAGCCTCAAAGAACGGAAGCGTATGCGGGAAGTTAAGTGCAAGCAGCAATCCCGTAAGTACCGCCGAAAAATCACCTATCGTATTTTTTCTGTGTGTAATCTTGTTAAATCCCCACTCAGACAACACGCATGATATGATCGTGACAACTATGAGCGCCAAAGCTCTCGGTCCCTGGTTTACGATACCGAAGATAGTTGTCGGCAAAAGCGCTATGATCACGAGAAGCATGATCTGATTGGTGGTCAGTCTGTTTCTTACATGCGGTGATGAAGAAACTTTAAATAATCCATTCACGCGAATTCACCTCTCCTTACTTTTTTCTTCTGTTTGCAAGAATCGTCTTCTTCATAGCTCTGATAGACTGGGCAAGCTGACGTTTTGCAGGGCATGTATAACTGCAGCTTCCGCACTCGATACACTCCATACCATGCCATTTCTGGAATGCCTCTTCACCGTTGTTGTCGGCAAACTGTGCAAGTCTTGACGGAACCAAAAGCTCCGGACATGCCTCGACACAGCGTCCGCAGTTGATACACGGTGTGATCTCCTGCTCAGCTACCGGATCCTTGATAAATGCAAGCAGTGAAGATGAAGTCTTTGTGGTCGGAACATCAAGTCCGAACATGGCAAATCCCATCATCGGGCCGCCGGAAATGATCTTCTCCGGTTCCTGTTTGAAACCGCCTGCCGCCTCAAGAAGTTCGGCGTAGTTTGTACCTATACATATATCGAAGTTCATCGGATTGTTTACCGCATCTCCCGTGACGGTAAATACACGGTGTGTAAGCGGCTGTCCGAGTTTAACGGCTTTATAGATAGATACGATGGTATCAACATTGTCCACGATACATCCCGCATCTGCAGGAAGCATAGTTGAGTTGATCGCTCTGCCGGTTGTAGCATATATAAGCTGACGCTCACCACCCTGTGGGTATTTGGTCTTAAGCGGCATAACCGTAAGTCGTGGCTCACTCGCACAGAGCCTGGTAAGCTTCTCTATGCAGTCAGGCTTATTGTCCTCTATACCGAATATGCCCTTTGCCTTGTCAAAGAGCTGCAAGATGATCTTCATACCCTCGACAAGCTTCTCCGGCTCCTCCATCATTCGGCGGTAATCGCTCGTAAGATAAGGCTCGCACTCAGCGCAGTTTGCGATAACATATTCAATCTTATTCGGCTCCTTCGGAGAGAGCTTAACGTGAGTCGGGAAACCGGCACCGCCCATTCCGACTACGCCCGCTTCCTTGATCTTGTCTATGATCTCCTCCTTGCTGAGCGCACTCACATCGTCAACCGGTGTATAATCAACGCTCATAAAGTCACCGTCATTTTCTATGATAATGGAATTGACCATATCACCGACAGCTACACGTCTAGGCTCAATCGCCTTTACCTTGCCCGACACCGAAGAGTAGATCGGTGCTGACACAAATCCACCGGCCTCTGCGATCTTCTGTCCCGCGAGGACAGTATCGCCAACGGCTACTATTGGATTAGCCGGAGCACCGATGTGCTGAGAGAGTGGATAAACCATATCTCCCTTGGGCAGATAAGCTGTGATCGGCTGATCCTTGGCAAGCTCTTTGCCGTCGTAAGGATGCACGCCGTTTTTAAATGTACCTAAGCCCATTTCTAAATTCCCCTTTCTCTTATTTTGCATTTACTAATGCCAAAATCTTGTTTTTAATACTTTCACAAAATTTCACAAAGAACATTATATCATATTTCTTAATAAAGTATAGTATTTTTTAAATAATTTGTTAATAAAATAACAAACTTTTTTAAACAAATTCTTATACAAAATTTATTAAATATCTACGTATTGGCATAAGATTTCCTAATGGAATATTCTGTTTTGAGATAAATTCAATCTATATCTTCATACAAAAAAGGTTTTGGAGATTAAATCTCCAAAACCTTACTTAAGAATTCCTGTGTACGGGGATGCTTCGGATTTTTGAACACCTGCTCCGGAGTTCCCTCCTCCATTATTATTCCGTCTGCCATAAACACGACTCTGTCAGCAACCTCCATGGCAAATCCCATCTCATGTGTGACGATCACCATGGTCATTCCATCTGCCGCAAGCTCCTTCATAACAACCAAAACCTCACCGATCATCTCAGGATCGAGGGCTGAGGTGGGTTCGTCAAAGAGCATAATGTCGGGATTCATGCAAAGAGCTCTCGCAATTGCAACTCTCTGCTTCTGACCACCCGAAAGTGCGCTTGGATAAACACTTTCCTTCTCCGCCAGACCCACGCGATCGAGCATACGTCTTGCGGTAGCCTGCGCTTCTTCCTTTGTAGCCTTCTTTAGATCAACCGGTGCGAGCGTAAGATTTCTCAACACATTCATATTTGCAAAAAGATTGAAGTGCTGGAACACCATACCCACATTCTCTCTGACCTTATTTATATTTGTTCGCTTGTCCGCTATATTCTTTCCGTCTACGATGACTTTTCCGCCGGATATCTCCTCAATTCCGTTAAGGCATCTGAGGAAGGTTGACTTTCCACTTCCGGAAGGTCCGATCACAACAACAACCTCGCCCTCATTTACATCCAGAGATACATCCTTTAATACCTTTAAGGAGCCATAGTTTTTGCAAAGATTCTCGACATGTATTTTTACATTATCCTGATTTATCTCGCGTTTTTTCTCTATGTGCATTGAAAGGCGCATATCCATTTCAACATTACTGACTTTAGTAGCGGTTCTTTCTGTTGCCACGATTGATCCTCCTTTCGAGTATCTTTGCGATCCACTGAAGAATAAGAATAACTATCAGGTACATAATTCCGACAATAATCCATGTTTCAAAGGACTTGTAGGTTATTGAAACTACATTCTGTGCCTTGTTTACCAGTTCCGGGAAACCGATTACTGAGAGGATCGAAGTATCCTTCAATGTAATAATGAACTGATTTACGATACTAGGGACCATATTCTTTATCGCCTGTGGAAGCACGACCCTGAACATACTTCTCCAGTATGGAAGTCCAAGGCTCCGTGCAGCCTCCATCTGTCCCGGATCGACCGACTGTATTCCGGCGCGGATAATCTCGGACATATAAGCACCACAGTTTGCCGCAAGGCAGATCGTTCCTGCCTGCAAAGCGGAAAGAACTATATTGCCATGCATATAATTGTTTACGGCATAAGGTATTCCGATATAAACAAAGAATGCAAGCACGATCATTGGGATTCCGCGGATGACATTTACATAAATCAACGAAATGACATTGCAGACTTTATTCTTTACGACACTCATGATGCCGAAAACGATTCCCAATATACATCCGAAAATCAATCCCAACAGGGTGAGGAGCAATGTCCTTCCCAACGCTTCCATTAGAAGGGGGCCGTAAGTACTTATTATAGCCTCCATAAGTCACCATCCTTTTCTACACAAGTAAGGGCATCGGAATAATTCCCATGCCCTTACAAGGTTTGTTATTCAAGTATAATCAGTATATTATTCACCCAAATAATTTGCAACGATCTCATCATATTTACCGTTAGCCTTGATGTTTGCAAGTCCTGCATTGAAGAGGTCTAACAGTTTCTGATTGTCAGAGTTGAAGATTGCCATACCATAATCCTGCGGATCAGTCTCTGTTCCCTCAACAAACTTCATAGCAAGATCTCCGGTCTTGATGCTGTATTTGAGGATCGGGGTATCATCGAAGCAAGCGTCTGCCTGTCCACCGATTACCTGCTGATACATATCCGGAGATGTAGAAACACGAGTTACCGTGAAACCTTTCTCCTCACTTATAGAAGTAGCATATGTATCGCTCATTGTTCCGTTCTTAACTACAACTGTCTTGCCCTGAAGATCATCGATTGAAGCGATATCAGAATCAGCAGCTACAGCCATTCCCTGAGTTGCCTCAAAATATCCGTCAGAGAATGTCCATCCGCTCTTCTGTCTCTCTTCTGTGATAGAAGCGCCTGCGAGCATAGCGTCTGCCTGACCAGCCTGACACTCAGCGACAGCAGCGTCCCATCCGATGTAGTGAAGGTCGTATGTGAAGCCCTGATCCTCAGCGATTGCCTTGAGGATATCCATATCGATACCTACGATCTCGCCGTTCTCGTTCTCAAACTCAAATGGTGAGAATCCCTTATCTGTTGCGATTGTGAACGAAAGAGCATCACCTGAAGGCTCTGTCTCATTTGTGCTTGTTGCTGCCTCTGATGTGCTTGTGGCACCTGCGTTGTTTTTATCCTCTGTCTTTCCGCATGCACCGAGCATTCCGATTGCGAATACTGCAGCCATAAGGAATGCAAAAACTTTAATTGTCTTCTTCATTTTGTTTCCTCCTACTATGTTAATATTATGTTACCAAATATAGACAATTTTTTAACATCAGCAACAAGTATACTAAAAACCTGTTAAATTGTAAATATTTTTCTTTAAGAAGGAGGTAATAATTTTTTAATATTAGCCATATTAGTTTTAGGGTTTGACTATTATCTTTACAACCGCGTTTTTTGTTGCGGCCTTATACCGGTCATTTCCCTTTGCCGTCACTTTAAACTTCAGTTTGTACGTTTTCTTTCCAAGCCCTTTCTTTACAGTGACCTTTCCAAGGCTTGATAAGGATATTCCCTTAACTCCCGAAAGCTTTTTAAACTTAAGCTTTGTCCCTGCGGTCGAGGTGGCCTTTATCTTAAAAGAAACAGCCTTCTTCTTTAACTTCTTATAGCTGATCTTTTTTGTCCTGGTCTTCACTGTAATGATCTGTTTCTTCTTTTCGACAGATTCTTTGTAGCTGTAGCCTCTCTCGTAGAGAATCTCGTCGGAATACGTATAATCCTCATTGACTTTATAGATATTTACCGGCAATTGTCCCCTATACTCACCTGAATTTGCCGACAACGCCATATAGATGGCAGCTGTAACTCCGGGGCCGTATTTTCTCTTGTTTGTGTAGAGTGAAGCGTCACTAAATGCCATCGATCTAAGCCCTGCGTACGATACAATTATCGCGTCCGCATCATTGTATCTGGCGGCATCATACGGAAGCCATGCGCTAATGAGCGTCACTTTTTTGTTCTTTGCATGTGCATAAGCTATGATCTCATCTGTTTTTTTGGATTTTTCGGTTACTGCCGGATCGATCTGTGCGGCATTAAAGACGTCCGAGATGACGACAATGCTATCAGCTCCGTCCACATAAGCCTCGATATCTTTACTATCCAGCATGTCGAAATCAGATACGTATTTTGTCCTGTCAGCTACAGCCTTTCCTTCCTTCTCAAGCTTAGAGACCGCATCGGAATATGCATATCCATCATCCGCAAGTTTGCTAAAGATCACTGTATTTCCTGCAAGCGGAAGTGTCCTGTTATCGTTTTTCAAAAGCGTGGTGCTTAGCTTTGCAAGCTCCCACTCTGTTTGAGTCGAAGCCTCATTCATCACATATTTGTCAACTTCCTCAACACGTTTTTCCACGTCAGAACCATCATATTTATCAAGAAGTCCCGACTCTTTCTTGACTCTCAAGATCCTCTTAACCGAATCATCGATCTCTGCCATCATCTCTTTATCGGAATCAGCCATCTTAGAAAGAGTGTTGATATAATCATTCAGCTCGGTGAAGTAATTGTCCGAATATCTGCTAACCGGTTCAAGTATAATATCCACTCCGGCTTTTATCGCAAGCTCTGCGGCATCATACTTGTCAATGTTTTTGGTTATGGCATCCATCTGCATTGAATCCGTGACAACTATACCATCAAATCCGAGGTCATCCCTGAGCACGCCCTCCAATATATCATCCGAAAGAGTAGCCGGAAGATAAATCTTTTCTCCATCTGCTTTCGAAATATAGGTATCACTTTCAATGGCCGGAAATTGTATATGCGCCGTCATGATAAAGTCCGCTCCACTGTCTATGCAGTATTTAAACGGAGCAAGGTCAACTGCTTTTATCTCCTCATAACTCTTGTTGATGAGCGGAAGTCCGGTGTGTGAATCCGTAGCCGTATCACCATGTCCCGGAAAATGCTTGAGCGTTGAATTGACATTTGCGTCATCAAGCCCATTCATATAAAAGCATCCATA
>CAJOQF010000159.1 GCA_905236295.1 uncultured Eubacterium sp.
ATCCTGAATTTTAATTCTTATATTCGAATTCAGACCAAAGCCTGTTTTAAACCTGTTCTCTCCACATCCCTGGCTTACTACAGCCCCGAATGTCTCTGTAAGCCCATAAAAATTAACTACACCAAGTCCGACCTTCGCGAAAAAACTACAGTAATCTGTCGATCCCTCAGCTCCACCATAGGAAAGCGTTAGCAGACTATCTCCGTATACATTTCTGAAAACTTCATTACCTGAATCTTTTATAAGTTTTACTAAAGCATCCAATATTGCCGGAACCGTTATAAGAGATGACAGATAGTATTCTTTTATAAGCTCATGTAAAATTGTGTAATCATCTGTAAATACCAGAAGCCCCTGTGCTATAAGCCTGGTCACAAGCACCGACAGTCCCGCAGCATGAAAGAGCGGGACTACCGTCATCACACCCTCCGGCATAATTGTCTCTCTGGTATTTAACAAAGCCAACTGCGTTAAGACTGCCGCTTTGTGATGACCGCTCGTACCGGATGTGAATATGATCAGGGCATCATCCTGTGGTTTAACAGGTACTTCTTTATATTCGCCATTATTTGATCTGAGAATCTTTTCACCCTCTGCCTCAAGCTCAACAATATTGTCAAGAGCAAAGCATCTGATGCTGCCTTCGAGCTTTTCAACCATCTCTCCATCACAAAATACCAGCTCTGCTTCGGATTGTTCGAGGTTTTGAAGTATATCCTCTGTTTCAAGCCTTGGATCTACAGTAATGATGACTCCACCCGTCGTATTGACAGCAAGAAAAGCCACCACCCATTCAAACGAATCCGAACCTATTATGGCGATTCGTTTCTGAGACAGGCCGGATTTGATAAGATACGCTCCGAGTCTCTTGTATCTGTCACAGAGTGTTTTATAATCATACTCCAGATTCTTTCCGGCCTTATGAAAGACATAAATCGGTTCATCCGAGAATATCTGCTCATTGTACTTGAGATAATCCCTCAGCAGATTATGTTCCGGTACAACTTTGCCCCAGAATCCACGCATGCCGAACATTATCTTTAGAGCAAAGTCATCTTCAAAATATTCATCATCGTAAGCTATAAGACACGCCCGGTTTACACTTCCAAGTATTATCACCGTGACCTTCACTTCTTTTTTTTTCGCGAAATTCATGGAAAGCTTTAGCACGTTTTTATACTCATCTATGGCTTTTTTCTGTTCCGGAGAAAGCATTTCCTCGCTTTCCGGATCGCAGGTTCTGCTCAAATCCAAAAATTCAAGCGATATCTTGTTGAATTCTAAAAGTTTTTCAACCCTAAGCTGCCTTTTTTTTACAGTCTTCTCATCTACATTGTCTAAAAAATAATCAAATTTGTATTCAACCATTATTTTATACCCATTCCATAATCGTGTTTATACAGCCTGCTTTTCTCAAAATACTGTGGATTATATATGGATTATAATGCTGTTCATTCCCATTGTATTCATATATCTGAAATCCTTTGCCATCCCGATCGTCATACGTATTCCGATATTTGAAGCCTTATCATTGTCCCCGTGAAGCTTAAGCCATGTCATAGGATTGAAAACCTCCCCGTTGTCTCTCATTCGAATAACAACACCGTTTTGTGTCTCTACAACCCTGAGATATACACAAAGCTCTTCCTTTTCTTTTTTCCCGTGTTCCAATGTATTCTTTGCCATCTCTTCTATACAAAGCGATGTGATATATGTTGTACGTCCCGGTAAACCTTTGGATTTCAAGAACTCATATGCCTCTGACGAAGCTTTTATAGCCTCGCTTTCTTCACTCACCGACCACTCGCACTGTCTCTCCTGCGGAACATCATAATCCGCTGACAGCATCATATAGTCGTCCATATTCTTCGGTAAACGTTTGTTTATAACGGCTCCGATCACAAAGAATGCAACCATTGTTAACACTCTTCCAATCAGAAATGATGCCCACACTCCTGTAATACCAAATATATTTCCAAAGATAACCGCGCTTACAACCGGAAGAGCAAAGATATCTAAAATAATATAGATGATTGCCAGTTTAAACCGTCCCGTCCCCAACAGGAAGTTAATATATGCCATCGCAAATACAAAAAGCACCAGACTCAACGCAAAAAACCGAAGACAAACTGAAGCAAGTGAGATCACTTCAGCGTCGCCATGAGCATATATACCGGCAAATACAGGAGCAAAAATAAACAGTATTGCGGCAACTACGCCACCTATAATAGTTCCGACTTTGATCGAATTTTTCAGAAGGAACCGCATTGATTCGCGATTTCTCTCCCCCGCTAAAACCGAAGCGACAAGGAGCATCGTCTGACCGGTACCGAGGGCTATCGCACCGAAAAAATTATAGAGATTGTTTTGTATCGAAAGCGCAGTAAGCGCTGCGGTTCCCGAAACAGCGAGCGTAATATGGTTAAGTATCACTATCTTTAGACAATAGCTCAATCTGTTTACCGCCATCGGAACTCCTCGCGATATAAGACTTTTAGTTTCTTTCCAGTGGATTTCTCTAGGTCTGAATTTAAAAATAGAATCTTTCTTAAGAAAATGTGCGAGTAACACGATCATATAGACCACATAGGATATTGCAGTGGCAATACCCATGCCAAATAAACTGCCTTTAAAGGCAAAGACATTTACAAGATCTGCTATAACATTTACAACAACAGACAACACAACTCCGATAACAATACGTTTTCTGTCTCCTTCAAACTGGAGATACGGAGTCACAACAAAAGAGATCACAGCAAAAATAAACGATACCGACATTCCTATAATATAGCTGCGGGCATCATAAAACAAGTGCTGTGCATTTCCCGAAGCACCAAGTAATATCGTAAGTGGCGAAGAGCCAAGCATCACTAGCAAGGTGAAAATAATAGAAATGATTATTCCAAGTGCGATGCTGAGTGAAAAAACACCTCTTGCTCCCTTAGCATCTCCATCCGCCATATATTTACCACATAGAATCTGCGAACCCGAGGTCAGAACTCCTCCGATCATAATGATTATAGGCATTATTGGAATAGATATACCGTAGGCCGCCATCGCCTCAGACCCAAGGCATCTGGCAATGATCATACCGTCAACCACCACTCCAAGTGTTCCCATAATAAGGGAAATGGTAGTCGCGACGTAAACGCCCTTATACATCTTACTTATCTGGATACGATTACTTTTATCACTCATAGGCAACTCCTGTACTAAATCCGGCACTTTATGAGTTGTTATCAAATTCTGAAAATTTATAAAAATAATGTATCACAAAATAGCAAAATTATCAATCTTCCGATGTAATAAAAAAGCCCTTTCGTGTTTGGCTTCGCGCTTCGCCCTCCCGCCAAACACCTAAACATTACTCGCAAATCGACATGCTTTCGCATGTCTTTTTTGCTCGTAATGTTTAGCAAATCTAATAAAAACGCTGTCATGAAAGCAAGCTTTCAGACAGCGTTTTTACCGATTTAGGGCTTTTTTATTACATCATTCCCATGCCTGGGGCGCCGGCCGGCATAGCCGGTTCAGGCTCTTTGATGTCGGCTACTACTGACTCTGTTGTAAGGAGTGTAGATGCGACAGATGTTGCGTTCTGGAGTGCAGAACGTGTAACCTTAACAGGATCAAGAATTCCTTCCTTTACCATATCTACATACTGCTCTGCTGCAGCATCAAATCCCATTCCTGGTTTCTGCTCATATACCTTATTGATGATAACAGCGCCTTCAAGTCCTGCATTTGCAGAAATATAGAAGAGCGGTGCTGAAAGAGCTTTAAGTACAACCTTAGCTCCTGTCTTCTCATCTCCCTCAAGTGACTCTGCAAGCTTCTCAACTTCCTTGGAAGCGTGGATGTATGCTGAACCACCACCTGCGATGATACCTTCCTCAACAGCTGCTTTGGTTGCTGCGAGAGCATCCTCAAGACGAAGCTTGGCTTCCTTCATCTCAGCCTCTGTAGCAGCACCTACGCGGATAACCGCAACTCCACCGGCAAGCTTGGCAAGTCTCTCCTGAAGCTTCTCTCTGTCGAAATCAGAAGTTGTTGTCTCGATCTCTGCACGGATCTGTGAGATACGAGCCTCAATCGCCTTCTTATCTCCTGCGCCGTCAACGATAACTGTATTCTCTTTCTGAACCTTAACTGACTTAGCGCGTCCGAGCTGATCCTCAGTTGTCTCCTTAAGCTCCATACCGAGCTCAGATGAGATAACCTGTCCACCGGTAAGGATAGCGATATCCTCAAGCATTGCTTTTCTTCTGTCGCCGTATCCCGGAGCCTTGACACCAACTACATTAAGTGTTCCGCGGAGCTTGTTGAGGATAAGTGTTGTAAGAGCATCACCCTCGATGTCCTCTGCGATAACAAGAAGTTTCTTTCCTGCCTGTGCGAGCGGCTCAAGAATCGGAAGGAGCTCCTGGATGCTTGAGATCTTCTTGTCTGTGATAAGGATGTACGGATCGTCAAGAACTGCCTCCATCTTCTCCATATCTGTTGCCATGTATGCTGAGATGTATCCTCTGTCAAACTGCATTCCTTCTACTACATCGAGCTCAGTCTGCATTGTCTTTGACTCTTCGATCGTGATAACACCGTCGTTAGAAACCTTCTCCATAGCGTCTGCTACAAGATTTCCAACTTCCTCATCGCCTGCTGAGATAGCTGCAACCTTTGCGATGTGGTTCTTTCCGTCTACCTTCTGGCTCATCTTTGCAATAGCCTCTATTGCTGTCTCAGTAGCTTTCTTCATACCGCGTCTCATGATGATCGGGTTTGCACCTGCCTCAAGGTTCTTGATTCCTTCTTTAACCATCGCCTGAGCAAGAACAGTTGCTGTAGTAGTACCGTCACCTGCAACATCATTTGTCTTTGTGGCAGCTTCCTTAACAAGCTGTGCACCCATGTTCTCAAATGGATCCTCAAGCTCGATCTCTTTTGCGATCGTTACACCGTCGTTAGTGATAAGCGGTGTGCCGTATGTCTTGTCAAGAACAACGTTTCTTCCCTTAGGTCCGAGTGTTACTCTGACTGTGTTTGCTAATTTATCAACGCCTGCTTCAAGGGCGTTTCTTGCTTCGCTTCCGTACTTTAATTCCTTTGCCATTTTTTGTTACCTTCCTTTTCTATTATTCTACTATTGCAAGGATATCTCCCTGACGTACGATCACATACTCCTCACCGTCAAGCTTTACATCTGTTCCGGCATACTTGGAATAAATAACCTTCTGTCCTTCCTTAACCTGCATTGTAACTTCCTTGCCATCAACAACTCCGCCAGAGCCGACTGCTATAACCTCAGCCTCCTGCGGTTTCTCCTGTGCTGCTGATGCAAGTATTATTCCTGATTTTGTTTTTTCTTCAGCTTCAAGCTGTTTTAAAACTACTTTGTCTCCTAAAGGTATTAACTTCATTATCTTATCCTCCTGATTTAATCTATTAGCACTCACTCGTTACGAGTGCTAACCACATGAAGTATAATAACACCCCTACCTATTCATGTCAACTAAAACTTTATAAAAAAATGAGCTATCGCTGCATACACGATAACTCATCTTAAACTATTCGAATGCCACGATCGAATGGTCATAGTACGAAAGATAGAAATTTCTTAATTTTCTTCATCTTTTCTGATGTGCTGCGTAAGCTGAATCGAGAATCCGGACGGTGAGATCAAAAGGCATGACTTTGCGGAAGCAGATTCAACCGTATGATCTCCTCCCGGATTAGTAAATCCCTTACCTATAAAATAATCATATGCCTCATCAAAATCGCGTACATTCATACGTATGGTCGACATATCTCTTTCCATTGATTCCACTCGGGCTATATCTACATGAAATCCATTCGCATCAGTCATACGGACACTCGATATATCCTTGTCATCCACACCATCAACCTGATGACGTTTCTCGAACCCTAATTCCTCAAACAGTTTGATGATCTCATCCGCATTCTTTGACAGTATCATTGGATTAAAAGTTGTAATGGTCATAATCATCTACCTCTCTTTCCTGGTATTAATGTTTATTTTATTTACTATTGTCGTTCTATTCCCCTCCTCTACAAATTATGCGACAATTTTATCACACAATGCACAAATTATCAACCGAAAAGATAGACTTGTCCGTCATTTTGCACTAAAAATGTATAAACAAAAATTTGTAGGAATTGTCCCAAAATTCAGATTTTCAGCTCAATTTACATACGCCTTAAGTCTCAGAGTATAACCTTTCTCATAAAGATCACTCCATCCATCCCCCTCATTGATAAAACTTATTTTCTCTCTCGCATTGTTTGTAAACACTATCCACGGATTGTTAGCAGGATTAGCATAGGTAGCCTCGATTGGAAGTTCCATCTTTCCTCCATCCTCTGATCGTAACGTTACAACGATCGCAAATTTATCTCCTGCAGTAACCGATACATTATCTTTTAACGAAATGGTATGATAGCCGGCAAATCTTATCGTGCCGGTCTCACTTTCCTCATAAACAAGCTCACCGCTTTCCGGGTCTGAATCATCGGATGGATTCTTATATATAGAGACAGAATACTTCGTATTGCTCTCAACAGTAGAAATTCCGATTGAATCTATGTTTCCATCCTCTGTCGCATCAAATACATTTGAGATTCGGGTATTATCAGGTATTGAGATATTTTTATAGCCATAGCTTCCATCATACTGATACAGACCGGAATCATCTGCTTTTTCAACATCAAACGCATAGGCAGAATAAATATCTGATTCAAACGAAAGATCCTCATAAGAGATCCATATATATCCGTCCTCTCCCATATCCGTTCCGTAGCTGTTTTTTACTAGCCACGCCCCGTCATTTTCAGGGGACATCACGAAGTTTTCAGCCGGGTAATTATCATCCCACCCGACAATCTCCGATGCATGATTGACTGACGTGCGTTTTGAGTTGTAATAAGCACCGTTTTGACGGTTATAATAGCTTCCGGCTGTCGTAAAATAGTATTGAAGCACGACTCCGCCGTGATCTCGTATCGCTTCCTTTATTGCATCACTGTCTTTTAAATCTATCCAATCAATATTTTCTATATAATACTCGTCGTTTTCCCAGCAAAGATTCTCATCAAAACCTGTACGTCCAATCAGCTCATAGGGCATGACCTCCTCGGATACAAGACCGTTTCTTGCCGCCAGCATGTAAGTGAGAAATATCTCATTTCCACCGATGTCCGCGTAATCGTAGTCCTCGTATCCGACTTCCGTCTTATCTCCGTCTGTATTATTCAGTTTGTCCGCAACGGAATTATAAAAGAAATATGCAAGCTGCAATTCCGACAGATCAACATCATCGCTAAGACCCTCTGCCAATATATCGGACTCGATCGCCGCACAAGCCGAAAATACCCAGCAAGTGTTGAAATCGCCCTGGTCTTTTACTTCTGTGACATAACCATAGTCCCTCGAATCATAGGATGAATTCTTTTTCCCGATATCCTCCGGATCGTCATCATCGTCGTCCGGTTCATCATCTGAATTATCGTCATCATCGGAATCATCTTCTCGTTCATCCTCACCGGTATCTTTCTTTCCTTCATCCGGATCTATATCACCGTTATCCGACCTGTCAACATCATCGGTTTTGGCATCATCGATCTTACTGTCATTAGATGAACTGTCTAATTTTTCGGAAGTATCATTGACATCCTCAGAAGCCTCAGCTACTCCTTCTTCGATGTCAGTTTGTCCAGAATCCCCAGTATCATCACCAGTACTCTCGATATCTTCATGACCATCGCTATCACCCGATCCACTATGTTTATTATCCTGAACGCTTTCCTTACCTTCATAATGAAGCTTATTACTTTCATATGACTTAATCCCTATAAATATTATCAGAAAAATTTCTACTGCCGCGACAATCGCAAGCAAAACGGTTCTTTTATTCATCTATTTCTTTCATCTCAATAAGTCTGTAATTCAAACCAGTATATCTCTCATTCTCCGATGTGTTTGATATCATGAAATCAAACGTATCCTTATCTCCGACTAAAG
Source organism: uncultured Eubacterium sp. (assembly GCA_905236295.1). Lineage (GTDB taxonomy): Bacteria > Bacillota > Clostridia > Lachnospirales > Lachnospiraceae > Eubacterium_C. The sequence continues at coordinate 8,036 of CAJOQF010000159.1, forward strand.
TCACACATTTTCTTGCCCTTGTAACTGCCGTGTAGAGAAGATTGCGGTTCATAAGGGGACGCGGTCCGTTTAAAAGAGGAATGACAACCGCCGGATACTCGCTTCCCTGGGATTTATGGATGGTCACCGCATACGCAAGCTCAAGGTCATTAATGCGGTTACCCTCGTAGACCACCTGTCTTTTCTCGTCAAATTCAACCGTCATCTCTCCCGAATCAGTATCTATATCGGTGATGATCCCCATATCTCCGTTAAAGATTCCCTTGCCTTCATCCACAGGAATGCCAAACCGGCTGACTATCTTCCACTCGGCCTGATAATCATTCTTGGTCTGCATTACCTTATCTCCCTCACGGAAAATCCTCTCATTTGAAATCTGTTTTTCCGCCTTATCTCTTGATGGGGGATTCAGATACTCCTGTAAAAGCCTGTTGGCTCTCTCAACTCCGAGAAGTCCCTTCTTTGTAGGGCAGAGAACCTGAATATCAAACGGCGTGGCATCTACATATCCGGGGAGCTTGTCCCTGACAAGCTGGATAACTATATTCATTATTACATCGGCGTTATCCCTCTTTAAAAAGAAGAAATCGCTGCTCTTGTTGTCACAGACAACCGATTCGCCGTGATTTATCCTATGCGCATTTACAATGATATCGCTGTCTGCCGCCTGCCTGAAGATTTTATCCAGTGAAATACACATAAACGCGTCCGCATCTATGATATCTTTCAGCACACTTCCTGGACCCACGCTCGGGAGCTGATCAACGTCTCCGACAAGGATAAGCCTCGTACCCGGAACTATTGCCTTTAACAGAGCATTCATAAGAAAAATATCAACCATTGAGGTCTCATCGACAATGACAACATCCGTCTCCAGCGGATCAGACTCATTCTTCTCAAATACAGCACCGGATCCTTCAGGATTGCCGTTTACCTGCAATAGTCTGTGTATCGTCTTTGCCGGATATCCTGTCATCTCGCTCATCCTCTTGGCTGCGCGCCCCGTTGGCGCCGCAAGCATGATATCCATACCGTGAAGTTCGAAATATTTGATTATGGAATTTATCGTCGTGGTCTTTCCGGTTCCCGGACCTCCCGTGAGGATTAAAAATCCACGCTTGGCAGCCTCCTTTAGCGCCATCGCCTGCTTTGATTCGAGCTTTATGCCGGCTTCCTTTTCCACACGCTTTACTTCCTTTTCAAGCGTATCATCATCAATATCTTCATAAATGCTAAGCTCCGCCAGCTTGTTTGCAATTCCACTCTCTGTGTAGTACGCCGCCGCCTCATACACATCGGGCTCATCCACGCCTTCGCGCTGCTTAATGACAACCTTCTTATCCATGGCAAGATCCGAAAGAAGCGGTTCGACAGCATTTATATCAACTTCCAAAAGCCTCGCTGTCTCCTCACAGAGCATACTCATAGGCAAAAAAGTATGTCCGTCAGCCATCTTTAAGCTTAACACATAGAGTATACCGCACCGTATTCTGAAATCAGAGTCCGTATATATTCCGACTTTCTTTGCAATATCATCGGCTATCTTGAACCCTACACCGGATATATCCTCTGCCATCTTATACGGATTATCGCGAATGATGGTATAGACCCTGCTTCCATACGCCGCATAGATCTTAAGGCTCAAATTGATGGAAATGCCGTATTTTTGCAGGAATATCATCGCATCGCGTAGCTCCTTCTTGCCTTCCACCTGATCAGCTATTGAATATGCCTTCTTTTTGCTGATCCCCTTTACCTCTGCAAGTCTTTCGGGTTCCTCCTCGACGATCCTCATGGTTTCCGTACCAAATCTTTCCACAATAGCCGAAGCCAGAAATTCACCGACTCCCTTTATTGCTCCCGAACCCAGATACCTCTCAATAGAAAAGAGATCCTCAGGATCCTGCACAGAGTACTCCGAAACCTTGAGCTGCATTCCGTAAGAGGGATGCATAACATATTCTCCGCTTAAATTTAAAGACTCGCCCTCCGAAATAAGAGGAAACTCGCCTACGCACGTGATATCCTCCCCCGGCGCGGCGAGCACAAAAACGGTATATCCGTTGTCATCATTATGATAGATTATATGATCGACATACCCAAACACTGTTTCCAACTAATCCTGCTCCTTATCTTCTCCCATTACCTGTTATCGACCCTCTCCGGATACATATCATGCTCGGACAATCTCTTAAACGCAACGTCCTCCCACTTAGTCCCCGGTCTGCCCCAATTGCAGTACGGGTCTATCGAGATTCCGCCTCGCGGAAGGAACTTGCCCCAGACCTCTATATATCTTGGCTCCATAAGCTTAATAAGGTCTTTCATGATAATATTTACGCAATCTTCATGAAAGGCACCATGATCTCTGAATGAAAACAGGTACAGCTTTAAACTCTTGCTCTCCACCATCTTTACGTCCGGAACATAGCTGATATAGATCGTCGCAAAATCCGGCTGTCCCGTGATCGGGCACAGGCTCGTAAACTCCGGACAGTTGAACTTCACAAAGTAGTCGTTGTCCTGATGCTTGTTCACAAACGTCTCAAGCACTTCCGGGGCGTATGTTTTCTTGTATGTGGTTTCCTTGCTTCCCAGCAGGGTTAATTCTTTTTCCAAATCTATCTCTCCTTTATTTATTGTATGTCAGCCGGGATTTATATAAGGCATATGTGGCTCGAGTGCTACGCTACCCTCATCCCGCCGCGGTTTCCATCTGCACGCTCTCCGACCTCCATAGAAGCACTGTCGGCTCTCCGAGCGGCAGGAAACTCGCGGGATTCAGTCGCTTGCAATCGTCTCGCCATCATATGCTTATATAAATCCCGGCTCCCACGCTATCCCTAAGCCGAAAAGTTTGTGAAGCCGTAGCTTCCGAGATATTTATATGCTGCGTTTATTCAGCAAACGATCAGGCAGGAACGGATAGCAAGATCCACTGCATACGCAG
>CAJOQF010000160.1 GCA_905236295.1 uncultured Eubacterium sp.
TGTCATGGTCAGACTCTCCAATTTTATGGTATTCTTTCTGACATCATGCGTTGTATTCGGATTTAATCTGTATCTGTGCGATCTGCTTTTGAACGAAGGCAAAATGGAGACCGTACCAAGGAGACTTAAGCTCGCCCAGATAGGCGGTTTGGTGGGAATGATCCTTGCGGTGGTTTCTCATTTTACGGGAATGTATTATTACTTTGACGAAAATAATGTGTATCATAGAGGCGACGGATTCCTGGTAGCATATCTGATACCCGTAATGATCCCGTTACTGCAGTTTACAGTAATACAACAGTACAAGAAGAAGTTCAGCAGGCTTATATATATTTCTCTGGTGCTTTATATTTTTGTGCCGATCGTATTCGGCATTATCCAGATATTTACATATGGCATATCCATTGTAAATATGTCAATGGTGCTTGTTTCGATATTCCTGTATGTATTTGCTTACATGGATATAAATGATGAAGTGGAGCGGGCTCATAGGATAGAGGTTGACAACTTCAAAAAGGAGCAGCAGAGCATGAAGCGTCTTTTTGAACAGACGGCAACTGCGTTTGTAATGGCGGTGGAAAAAAGAGATTATTATTCCGAAGGCCATTCCGCGAGAGTTGCGGAGTATGCAAAAAGGATCGCGAAAGCCGCCGGAAAGAGTGATGAAGAGTGCGAAGATGTATATTATGCTGCTTTGCTTCATGATGTTGGTATGGTAGGCATTCCGGATTCGGTAATTGAGAATAAAGAGAGGCAGAATGGGGAGGTATCAGAAGAGATAAAGAAAAAGCCGGTTATAAGCGCTGACATACTTTCGTGGATTACGGAGTATCCCTATCTTAGCAAAAGCGCCATTGCCGTGTATGAGAACTATGATGGAAGCGGTTATCCTAATGGATTAAAGGGAGAGGAAATTCCTGAGATATCAAGAATCATTTCAGTGGCGGACGCCTATGATGACATGTTCCAAAGAAAGAGATACAGAGAGCCTATCGCCTATCCCATAGTCAGGGAGGAGTTCGTAAAATGCGCAGGCACTAAATATGATCCAAAATTTTCCGACATCATGGTTGATATCATGGATGAGGATCAGTCAAACATCACTACGGCAGAAAAGTCAAAGATAGAGAAAGAATTGCATTGTGATGCATATAAGGAAACGGTTTCTACCGGAATCCCTGTCACGGAAGAGGTGATAACTATCCGCTTTAAGAGCGAAGAGGCCAATACCAATCCCGATGAATACAGCGCTCCTTCCATCATACTTTTTGATGCCTATGACAGGCATGTTCATGATAATTATAAAGCGATAGAGGCGTATCGTTATCTTGAATACGGAGAGATATGGTTTGAGGGAAGGTTTATTTCCACAGGTGCGAGAAATATCGAAGTGAGTGATGAGAAGAAGGCTTCCGTATCCAAATTCGGTAAGCTTTTGCAAAAAAGGGCGGAAAAGGAATATGAGATTACAGCCGGAAGATACGAGGATCATCTCCTGATAAGAATGAGCAGTCCTTCCGGCAGAGAAGAGTTTACCGTAGCCCTTCCCAATAATTCAAAGTCCTCCTACATTGGGCTTACAGGTGAGAACTGCAATATCAGGGATATTACCGTAGAAAAGAGCGGCGATGTCATGCATGCCGGTGATATCAGCAAGATAGTCAGCCCGATCAGCTATTTAGACCGCATAGAGTCGGATGTTCCGAATGTACAGATAGACCGTACCCGCTCTGCGGCTACAATGGGAATGCCTGTGGGTTATGAATTGAGGATTGATTATCACACCATGACTCTGCCTTCCGCAAGCCTTGTGTGGCATTGCCCTTATGTGGTGCTTTTTTACTCGGATGATGGCACTGTAAGAGGACCGGGCTATCGGGAGTATGCTTTGATTAAGATAAATGGGGAAATTGAGGGAGAAAGCAGCTATTGCGAGAATCGCTTTACCATGAAGAGAAACGACAGCTTTCCCGGATGGGAAGAGTGGAAGCGGGTCAATAAAAGGGGAATGGAGAGCTCGGTTTCCATTGTCAAAAAGGGCAATAAATATATCATGAATACCTCAAATCTCGGAATTGAGATAGAGAATACAACTGTGTTTAAGGAGACGCCGGGCAAGGTATATGCTGCCATAACGGGAGATCAGGTGGCGCTTACAGATATCAGGGCAATGTAAATTTAAAAAATAAACAAAATACGTCTCCATTTGATGATTATTTCAAATGTTGCCATAAAAGAGTTCCAGGCGTACAATAAAAAATAGTAACTAATAATGCAAACTCTATATTAAAGGCCAAAAAGAAAGCAAAAAACAAGTGGATTTATAAGTATACATGTGATCCATACAGTTTTTTTTATAACCCAGCCACAAAACAGTGGAGAATGGTTCAAACTACGTCCACTGTAGAACATACTGCGAATACAGTTGTTGGTGGATGGGCGGGCTCTCCCTATATTTATTACAATCCGAAATATGAACATTTATTGGGCTGATGGTGAATATGAAAA
>CAJOQF010000161.1 GCA_905236295.1 uncultured Eubacterium sp.
CTGCAGGAGCACTGTCTTTGTCATCTGTATTTCCTGCTGCAGGAGCTTCCTGTTCCTGATCGCCGGCTCCATCGGCAGGGGCAGGCCTCACATTATTGTTATTATTTATATCCTCATTTGTGTCAGTATCCGGTCTCTTCATTCCATCATTACCAACGTTTGCATCCGGATCCTCTTCGTTTGTGTTTCCTACCTCAGGTGTATCATTACCTTCACCGGCATCGTCTAATTCAGGAGCACCACTTTCTTCTTCAGCGACCCTGACTTTTTCGGTAATATCTGCTGCCAATGTGGTTTTATCACCGAGATCCGCTGTACTCTGACCTGAGACATCTCCGTTGTATGTGAATGTGATCGTAGTCGTATTCCCATAGATCGTTGTTATGGTCTTATCCAGTAATGCAAGTTTTGAAAGACTTCCAAAAGACACATACTCTTTGTCCTCAGTAAGGAACATTATTCTCGGGTCTGAGGAGCGCACAATACGTCCGTTCTCAATAACAGCTATAAGATCGTTTCCTGATCTGACCTCGACGGTAACATTTGTAAGATCACCAACAGTTACTATCGAATCATACTCTGTTTCCGGCTGAGATGTACCATAGTAATCATCCGCACTCCTTATCCATGCAAGATATGTCTCAGGGAAATGATTATGAACGATAGCCTGACCGTTCTTGATCCATGTACCGAGGAATGATAAAACATTGAGACCGTTACCTGAGATCAGTTTACTGTTCATCAACTCATTCGAAGAATTGCATAAGAAGTAAACTACTACCGGCCATGCCTTCTCAATCTCTTTATAACCCTCTTTCGAGAGTTTCTCACTGAATACATCCTTGACAATATTCCAGGTTTTATCATAGTATTCCTGATGTTTGCCCTTATATGTAAAGCTTTGATCCAGACCAAAGAGGAATGGGCTTAATAGTTTCATAAGCTCCTGCTGATCAACTTTCATACCTGCAAATGCATTCAAAAGATCTATCACATCTACCCCGGAATCATTAACAAATCCTGAATTCACAAGAACCGATACCGCATTCTCAAGAGTCATGCAATCCTCCAGCACAGCTGTGGAATATGCTTCTCTGCTTGAGCCGGCCAGCTTCTCTGCCAATTTGATGGTAAGGTCTATAAACTCTTCCATTGTAAGCTCTGAATCTTTCTTTTGGAATTTGACCGCTTTCTTTGCCTTGTTGATCGGATTGTCCACTACCTCATCATCTTCTACTACAAGGAGATTGTTGGGATCGTCGTTTTGGGCTTCCTTGATATCTTTCTTTGTGATATCCTCAGGATCCTTGTCAGCCAGAGTGCTCTCATCTTCATTTAAGAACAAACCGCTGATATCCATAGAATATACAGCAAATTCGTCACTTATGAGAGATTTGTCTATAAGCTCCAGCTGTTTTTCCATAGCTTTTTTGTCAGAAAGATCATTTACATCCAGTCTCTTTCCGTAATTGGTAAATCCAAAAGACTCCGGCATAAGATGTGTGATCATATCATCGCGGTTAACTATCACATGAATATTCTCGACATCTGCTGAGGCATTATCTTTTGACGCTTCCATAGGAGCGGCAAAGCAGTATCCGTAAACAGAGTCCGCACCGTATTCTTCATTGAGTTCATTCGAGAGAATATCGGCTATGGCTGCTCCTCTTGAAAAACCTACTATCCAGAATTTTGCGTTTTTGGCATCAATGCCTGCAGTGTCCAGGTAATCATTCAGATCGGCTCTCACTGTCTTTGTCGCTTCAGTCAGACCTTTAGCATCGCCCTTGTCTCCCACAATAACATTGTTCGCCCACTCAGCCGTATATTCGAGTCCTCTTACAGCCACCGCCACTACCGTGGTTCCATCGGTTGTAAGCTCCTTTGACGCAATGACATCGCCTATTGTATCAGCTGTGTCTTCTTTTGTATATGCAGAATTAAAACAAATATCTTCGAAGCCGATCTCATCAAACACTTCCGTTGCAATATCCTGACCGGCTGTGGAAATTGCAAGATTCAGTGACATAGTTGATAGATGTTCGTTGTATTCTGATGAACTGTCGTTAAAATATCCATCTGAATAATAGAATACCTGATCTTCGTATTCACCATCTGTAAATGTAAGTGGCATCATATACTGCCCGGTAATGATCGGTACACCGTCATACTGCGGTGTATCTGCCGCCACTGCAGTTATGCTTCCGATCGGTGCGGCGATAACCACTCCTCCGGTCAATGCTGCCATAAACCATGCTGTCCCTCGCTTTAAAAGTCTCTGCATAAAAATCCCTCCTGTTTATGAATAATAGCTATTATCGCTTCTATCCTATGCTTTTTAAATACTACCACACCAAATGTACCAGAACTGTTCCAAATATATTCCCGCAGCACTATTTATAATTTTTTTAAGATTATAGAACAGAAATCTTTTCATCCGCATCCGCGATCATCGCCTCTCGGTGAGAAATGATCACGCCGGTTCGTCCTCTCATATATTTTTCCACAGAACGCTTAATGGATTCTTCAGTATCTGCATCCAAAGAGGCTGTAGCTTCATCGAGGATCACTATCCTTCTGTCCGAAAGGATCAGTCTCGCCATCATGACAAGCTGTTTTTGTCCTTTTGAAAGGAGATTTCCATCCTCCCCGACATTCGTTTCATAACCATCGCTAAACGAGCTTATAAAAGAATCCGCATCCGCAATTTTACAGGCTTCTATCACTTCCTCATCCGTCGCATCAGGCCTCGAAAACCGGACATTTTCCATTATGCTGCCCTCAAAAAACCATGTATCCTGCATGATCACGCCAAACGCCTTTCTAAGGGAGGCTTTGCTGTACTTTTTTATGTCTTCCCCATCAAGGCTTACGCTGCCTTCATCCGGCTCGTAATATCCCATCATAATCTTTGCTATCGTACTCTTACCTGCCCCGGTCACTCCGACTAAAGCCAGTATTTGTCCGGCAAACACCTTAAATGACAGTTTTCTCAATACCTTTGTGCTCTTGTCATACGAAAAGTCAACGTCTTTAAACTCGATATCACCTTTAACATTCGAAACATCAAAAGGAACATCCCCGTTAGCCTCGTCCTGAAGATCAAGAAATTTCCCGATCCGTTCAAAAGCGACAAACATGTTTTGTATCTGTATGGTCATAAACGCTATCAAAACGACAGGAAACATTATCGTCGTTACATATATGACACCCGATGTGATATCCCCGATATCGATCCACCCTCTTATGGCAAATATCGCACCTCCTATCAGCACAAATATAAATGCTGCTTTACCAGCAAGAAATACTGCCGTATAAGAAAGCATGTTTAAAAACTGCTTTTTCGCATTTTCCTTAGAGAGAGCATCAATCTTTTTATCGAACTCCTCAA
>CAJOQF010000162.1 GCA_905236295.1 uncultured Eubacterium sp.
TCAACCAAAATACTTCTGCATCAAACTATCGAAAAGTACCTGTGTTTCATCTAAAGATTTCTGTATTGCAATTTTGATTAATACTTCCTGCAGCTTCTTAATCTGGGCGATTGACAGATAATCTGACATTTCATTGATAACGAAAAAAATTCTTTCTTCCATGTTGGTCTTCTTCCTCCTATATACGAATTCATACCAACATCCTGCTCCATAACGATTTACTTAGTTTTTTCAATGATTGAGATATTCCAATACTTCCTTTGAATGAGCCATTCATTTCAGAGCCTAATAATTCTGATTGACCTGGAGATTTTATAATACTATCATTAAAAACATTTTCAGTGGTAAATAATATATTAGAATCCACCTTCATTATATGCCCGGGCAATTATATACGAAGGTTCATAGTATGCACCGCAGTTATAATCATCTATTTTTTCACAGATTTCATCATTATACACTCGTGACATAGCATCAATATAGTTTTCGTCTGAAATCATAGTGTCAATAATCAATCTTGTGTAGACTTTCCCCATCTGTGTTACGCTCGGAACCTTTTCCACTAATTCAGGATCAACCTTTAATATATCAAAGTCTCCTTTTTGAAGCTCATATTCTTCAATCCATTCTTCTTCGACTTTTAAAGGATTCTCACTATGAAGAACACCAGCAAGACTAATCAAGCGCATCCATTCACTATACGGTATTTTGTTTATAATATAAGCATTATGTTGATGTAATCTTCTAGCTAATCGTTCGACCATATAGCAAAGAAAATACAAATCATTCTTGCTTATCTCCTCATTCTCAAAAAAAATGTTTGTCATAGTTTGTAGCTCCCCTCAAATTCTAATAATGCTAACGCCCTTTCTGTACAAAAGGCAATCTGATGAGTAGGATAACGAAATTTAACCAATTCCCAGAACGCTGATCTACTAATCTCTCCCCTCATGAAATCCTCAACATAATCCCAAATCTGATCATCAGCCATTGGACCTTCCACTATATCATACTTATGCTCAATTCCTCTTCGACAATCTACTACAAAATCTAACCATTCTTCTGTCATATTTGGAAATTTATAGATATTGAGTTCTTCTTTGATATTGTAGCTATATCTATTGACAATATGGTTCTTTTTCTTTACAAGGGCCCATTTTTTGGCTTGTTTTTCAAGGCGGGTACAATAAAAACCATACCCAAAATCTTTATAAAAACCATAGGTTAGTATCCTTGGATTTTCAACTACAATATTACTTCCATGAAAAATTATCACCGGGCATCCCCCTCCTATATTTTTCTATACCATTTAATTGATTACATATATATACCTTATTTCCACCTGTAATTACCATTTCGAAGTTTTATATTTGATGGATATACTCACTTCATCGAATTTTCTGTTTCCACCATCAAATCCGGGAATATGCACATTTCTACACTGTCCCATACGGAATTCCTTTTGCTCTTCAGAATTATTGTTAATTTCCCCTTATTTAGCAAGTAATGGGAATATATGGGTAGCCAGCCTTATCAGCCGAAGTATTCTTGCATCAAGCTATCAAATAGAAATTGTGTTTCATCTAAAGACTTCAGTACTACAGCTTTGGATTTGTCGACCTGGGTGACGAAGGTAGAATATTGCTGTTGTAACTCAATGGGTGGGATGGGCACTTTCAGATTAAGAATGTCTTTATTTGAGATATTGGCCTGCCTTACTCCACGACTTATCCCCGTGAGCCTCTTTTTTATCTTTTCAAAACGTAGAAGCTGAGATATATAATTCTTATCTAACCCTTCTTTCAGTTCTAATTTTGCATTACGTTGATTAAGGTAATACTTATCATAGTCATTTCCAAGTATACATACATTACCGTAGTCATCTTTTCCTACTGTACCTGTTAATGACATCACAAGATCTCCGGGATACATAGCATATCGTTCAAGGTTATCATCTTCTTCCCAGAACACCATATTCACAGGCTTAAAAAAAACCGCATTGATGTTTCCAATTCTTAAAACTGGGACGTCACCTTCTTCACTAAAACCATCACTCTTAAATGCATATCCACCATAAACATTAAGATTTTCTGAGAGCAAATGCTCTGTCCAGCACATAGGATTCAATTCGGGATCCCCGAACATCTCGACAAATCGGGCTTTGATCAATTCATCTAACTTCTCAAGTTCTTTTTGGCGAGCATCAATTAGCATACTCACTTTATCAAGGGTATGCACAATTTCTTGTTGTTCAGAATAGCAATGTATTTTGACCTTTATCTTGGAAAGCGTAGACTTATTAAGTGTCTTTCCCATTACTGCCTTATTGGTTCCTACATCCCAGTCTTTCCCAGAAAACATGTAATAAATATAATCTGGCAGAAGATCAACCACCTGCTTATCTCGAAACGACATTATAGCTTCATTTGAATACATGGGTTCTGAAGTAATTGCTGTCTTTCCAATGGAGAGCTTAAAACTCATAATCACTGTCTTTGCCGGAATAAGGCTTATCCCACTCTCTTTGACTGCTTTATCAGAAAGGTATTCCTTCGTACATTGAATATATTTACCACATTTCGATAGATCTCCAATAGAAATCCATTTATTATCCTCAGAATCCCAGTACTCCGGATTATTGCGCGACGGGGTTTTCCCCATCTGCAAATCAAAAATGTCCTCTAATTTATATTCCATCCTGCGCCCCACAAATATTTCTTGACTTTTGTTGTATTATCATTTAAACTCTCATTATAGAAAGAAATGGGTTTTGTGCCTGGTAAGGTCTATGACTGGAGAGGGTTGCTCGTTTCTTTTTTTATGTCTATAATATCGTAAAGATACATCTTGTCGTCAGCAGCATGTCTTACTATCAATGAAGCGTGAAACACATTATATCTCTCAACTTCCCCATCATCAGTAAATATCGGCAAAGCAAATCTCGAATCATATCGATACCAACCTTTAGCGGCATCTTTTTTATGTTTTCCCTTTAAGTTATCTCTATGATGCTTAGAGTCCGCAATCTCAATCATTTCAGGTATGGCTTGTGCAGCATTAGCTTTTGCTTTTGCCACTGCCCCTTTTAGTTTGTATGTATACAGAGATCCTGTATATTCGTCTGGGAGATCTCTTCCAATAAATATTACATCCCCAGTTGATAAAATATCATAA
>CAJOQF010000163.1 GCA_905236295.1 uncultured Eubacterium sp.
ATCTCTCGACTTACTGCTACCCGCCTGGGCAAACAATATTCAATTTTCATAACCTCCTTCCTCTTAAAATATATATTAAAAAGCATCCTTGGATACTATCCTCGGATGCCATTCATAACGAAACTATTTACCGTATTTTTTCAATATCGGTTTTAAGCAATTATACGCTTCCTGATATGCGAACTCCCCAAGATCAATTCGCAAATCGTTATGTATTTCCTGTTTGAAGTTTTCTTCTCCAAAATGTTTACATACAAGTTTAGCTATATAATTGATCTCATCTTTGGAATATCCGGCCTGCGATAAAGCACGCTGAGCTTCCATATTGAGCTGCGTTTTCAGCTCTGATTTTGTAGGCTTTTTAGCAACGGTTTTGTTTGTAGCAGTTGCTGTTTTGGCGGAATCCTTTGTATTTTGTGGCTGCTTCTTCGACTCAGTTGCTTTCTTTGCCGGTTGCGCTTTCTTCGGAGCCGAAACATCTATTTTTTGCTTTCTCGATATATCTGCCTTCCCACTCCAAAACTTGATCAGATTATCATAATCCTTGTCTTTGCTAACAATGACAATCTTAATTGCTGATTTTTCATATTTCCCAAGGAGATACCCCATATAAGAAACTATGTGCATATCGGCAGATTGACTTCCGGTAGGCACCTTATGAGTCTCCAAAACTGCATCGCCATGATCATCCACGATATCAAGGTTTATATTCTTTGAATTCTCTGTATAGAAAATATGCAACTGATCAGCCTTGTCAAGTCCACTGCACTTGGCAACGCCACCACTCCCTACATTTTCATAATCCACAAGATAAAATGTCCCCATCATTAACGAATCTCCCTGAAAGTCAGTTTCTTATTCTCCCTTTGATACATAATTTTTATAATTCTCCGGCGCATGACCGCACATTACGTATGATTTATATCGCATTAGTTTCTTCTTAAGTTCGTTAAGATGATAATCTATCGTATAGAAATTCCAATCTATTATATTTTCCCATTTTTCCTGAAGAATAATGAGATCAGCAAACTTATTCTGACACAATAAATCACACTTTTCTGTATATTCTTTTAATGGATATTCCTTATTATCGGAATACTTAAGCTTAAGATCCGTTGTTACAATATCTTTATCCCCTGCCAGAAAAATTGCAAGTTGAAATAAATGCATAAACCGATACACAAGATATTTACTATCGGCTGAAACCATCTCATTTTCATCAGGATCTATGAATTGAACCTTATCATGCAGGTAACTTAAGTGTTCATCTATTCGCATGATATGCATATCTACATTGGCAATTTCATAATTCATCTTATCTTGCTGACGCACGGTAAACAGCCAGACAATCAAACTCAGTATCCCACCCATGAATGCCCCGGCTATCGTCTGAACAACAGAATTTTTGCTGATTATCATTACAGCCAATGCTACAATAAATCCCGAAACAGCTAAAATCCAAAATATCTTTTTCGATCTCTGATATGTATCCCAATTATACTTATAGTCCACAGCTGGACAATCCAAAACCGTATTGTCTGCCGGATGAAACCATTTATACTTCATGCATATGTCTCCTCTTTATTTTGCCACCTGTAATTTATCACAGTATGGCAATAGTGCCTCTATCCTATCAACGATACGATGCTGCTCATTAATGGGCGGTAATGGTAATAATAAATGTTTGAGTTTATCAGCCTTTATTCCTTTTGCAGTTGTTCCAGTGCAATTATCGACTAATTGTTTTTGGAACGCCGGGGAAAGAATGAAGTACATAAATAGCTTTTTGTTAATCGTTCCCTGCGTATACTCCTTAAACGTTATTACTCTCTGTCCACAACTACACTCTTCCAAATCACAAATCGCCGCATTTCCCATAGGCGCTTCGGTGGTAAATAACAAGTCACCTATTTCGGTGATTCCTCTTCCCTTTCTTGTTTCGTATTCTTCCTCTGAAATATACTCTTTTCTCGTATATTCCATATATCCCTTCTTAATATTTGATGCTGTTATCAAAAACACACCTTGTGAAATCTTGTTTGGCGTTTTCCCCCTATAATCGACAAATTCAAATACTTGATTTACTTCAACCCATTTCCATCCCTCAGGAATATCAAATTCCATCGCATCAAATACAAGATCACTTTTGCTGTCCTTTAATTCCGGCTGATTAGCCTGTATTTGCTGATACAGCTCTTCTGCCGTTCCTTCTTCCG
>CAJOQF010000164.1 GCA_905236295.1 uncultured Eubacterium sp.
CATCTCGGGCTGTCCGTGGCAAAAAAACTCATAGAATCCATGGGCGGAAGCATGGATGTCGAAAATTCTCTGGGGGAGGGTTCGGCGTTTACGATTATTCTAAGCTGTGAGATAAGGCCCAGACAGTCGCTTATGAAAATGCGAACAACCAAGGGGACGATGCTTTCCGGAAAGAGGATTCTGATTGTCGACGATCAGCCTCTCAATGTGGAGCGCGCGATAAGATATCTCGAAAAGCGAGAGATGGTATGTGAGTCTGCATCGGATGGAGCCGGCGCGGTGCGCTTATTTGACGAGTCGGACGAGGATCATTTCGATGCTATACTTATGGATACCGAGATGCCGGACATGAGCGGAATAGAGGCGACAAAGCGTATAAGACTGCTTTCGAGGTCTGATGCCATGCAGGTTCCTGTCATAGCCATGAGTGCGGATATGTCTGCGGACGGAGATGAGATAAAGGGTGAAGTTATGGACGATTTTATCAAAAAACCGATAAAGGCAGACGCGCTGTATACCGTGCTTGAAAAAAATATCAGAAAATAGCGTATATTGTGGAACTTTTTTTCAAAAGGGTTGATTTGAACACTAAATATAGTATAATGGGCTTTGAGGTCAACCGAAGAGTTGTTTTTTAATGATGTAAAACAGATTGGGTGCATTAGAAAAAGGACGGTGTATTATGGAACAGCAGGACAAAAACAGTGGCGAAGTCAGAGTCAGAAAGGGCAGACTTGTCGTAAGGCTTATGTCGATCACGGTTGTAGCGGTTATGATCGTGGCAGTGCTTCTTACAATGTTGGGTGTTATCAGTTATAACAAAGCCACTATTCAGCTTATGGAGGAGGAGCTTCGCGTTGCCGATTACCAGATGAGGGATAAGGTAGACACCGAGTATGACGGTGATTGGGCATTGACTGATGAGGGAGTTCTCACAAAAGGCGGCAATGAGGTGTATGATGAGTACACGGCACAGCTTGACGAACTCAGCAAAAACACGGGACTTGACTACACTCTCTTCTACGGAAAAACAAGAATGCTTACTACATTGGAAGACGAAAACGGTGACAGGATGGTCGGTACCGATGCGTCTGATGCCGTGGTAAGTGAAGTGTTGAACAACGGAAATGAATATCTCGCCGAAAAGATAGATATCGGCGGCAATGAATATTACGGCTACTATCTTCCGATTCAGAATTCGGACGGATCCAACGTCGGAATGGCGTTTGTCGGCAGACCGAGCCAGGATATAACAGGCGCTCAAAAGAAAATGACGCTCATCATGATCCTGGTCGGCGTGGCGTGTATAGTTGTTGTTGGCATTCTCGGACTGAAACTCGTATTATCTACAAAGTCGAGCATGATCAACATAGTTGCATCGCTCCAGAACATGGCAAAGGGAAATATCTCTGATGTTATCACAGACGAGGCGGTTGCAAGAGATGATGAGCTTGGAATCATAGCCGAGAGCGCGAGGGAGCTCGGAAGAAAACTTCGCACAGTTATCACCACGACAAAGAATCTCTCGGAGAACGTGACAAAATCCGGAGTTGAGCTTGCCGAGTCCGCGGACCAGGCGAGTGTGGCATCAAGCCAGGTTTCAAATGCGGTGGATGATATCAGCAAAGGCGCAGTCGGACAGGCTGAGAGTGTGCAGGACTCCGTAAACAACACAGAGGAGATGGGCAACAATATCGAGTCCATCACTGCAGATGTTGAGGAGCTTACCGCGTTTGCAGCGAAGATGCAGGATGCCTGCGACAATGCTATGAAGGCTCTTGGAATTCTCCTCAAACAGAATGAGGAAGTTGTAAGATCCATGGAGGTTATCGACAATCAGATAGCCCTTACAAATGAGTCGGTACAGGAAATCGCCCAGGCATCTGACGTGATCACGGAGATTTCCTCCCAGACAAACCTCCTTGCACTAAACGCTTCCATCGAGGCTGCCAGAGCAGGTGAGGCAGGAAAGGGATTTGCGGTTGTCGCAACAGAGATCGGTCAGCTGGCGGATCAGACAGGTCAGGCGGCAGGCAAGATAGTCGGCATTGTTGACAATCTTGTGCTTGAGTCGGCAAAGAGTGTTGACACTATGAAGGACCTCAACGAGGGATTCAAGGAGCAGAGTGAACAGATTGATGCCACGCAGGGAGACATGGATATCCTCGCGGAGGGCGTTGACAAGGTTACAGAGAGTTCAAACCAGATCAGCGGAATGGTGCAAAACCTTGATTCTGCCAAGGAGTCACTCCAGGACATCATGCAGGATCTCTCGGCTGTATCCCAGGAGAATGCGGCTTCCACAGAGGAGACCAACGCATCTATGGAAGAGCTCAACGCTACGTTTGAGACCATCAGCGAGGCGGCAGGTGATCTTCAAAAACTCGCACATTCACTCAACGATGAGATCAGCTTCTTTGTGATTGACGGGGAGGATGTGGATTAAGCTGCTACTTCATATAAATTATTTATGTATCATATGGACATATCGCGTGGGTTGTCGTTGTAGACAACCCATTTTTATGTTAAAATATATCCTATGGAAAGACTGGAAAAAAACATAGACCGTCTTGTGTGTTATGGGCTCAAGACAGGTCTCATCGACAAAAACGAAACCATATTTTCAAGGAACCTTCTGCTAGATATTCTGGGAGAAGAATCTTATCATGCCTTGGACGATTCAGAGGCGATTATCCAATCTTCTATCAAAGAAAATAACGAGTCGGCTGTTATGACGGATGATGAGCTGGCGGATGAGCTTTCGGATATTCTCGAGGGCTTATTGGACGTTGCTGTGCAAAGGGGGATCATAAAAGATTCGGTAACGTTTAGAGATCTCTTTGATACGAAGATCATGAATGCGATTACGCCCAGACCGTCAACCGTTATTGCGGAATTTAGAAAGCGATACGAGGATTCGCCGAAGAAGGCTACGGATTATTTCTACAGGTTCTGCAAGGATATCGACTATATCAGACGATATCGCGCGAGAAAGGATATCCGTTGGAAAGTTGACTCGGATTACGGACAGATAGACATCACTATCAATCTTGCTAAGCCTGAGAAGGATCCGGCGGCTATAGCGGCGGCAGGCAAGGCAAAGTCGGACAAATATCCAAAATGTCAGCTTTGCATGGACAATATCGGATATGCCGGCAGGGCAGATCACCCGGCAAGGCAGACGCTTCGCGTTATCCCGATAAGGATAAACAACAGCGATTGGGGATTTCAGTACTCTCCTTACGGATATTACAACGAGCACTGTATAGTGTTCAACGGAGAGCATATCCCCATGAAGGTCGAGAGATATACGTTTGTAAAGCTCTTTGATTTTGTGGAGCAGTTTCCGCATTATTTCCTCGGCTCGAATGCGGATCTCCCGATAGTGGGCGGCTCTATCTTAAGCCACGACCACTATCAGGGCGGATGTTATGAGTTTGCGATGGAGAGGGCTGACGTGGAATATGAGTTTACTGTGCCCGGGTTTGAGGATATTAATGCCGGCATAGTGAAGTGGCCGATGTCGGTTATCAGACTTTCGGATGATTCCAGAGAAAAGATCATCGACCTCGCTACCAACATTCTCGATAAGTGGAGATCATACTCCGACGGATCGCTCCATATCTTCGCCGAGACAGACGGGGAACCGCACAATGCGATAACCCCGATAGCGCGCATGAGGGACGGCAAATACGAACTGGATCTGGTGCTTCGAAACAATATAACTACAGATGAGAGACCGCTTGGGCTCTTTCACCCGAGACCGGAGTATCACCACATCAAAAAAGAGAACATCGGACTTATCGAAGTCATGGGGCTTGCGGTACTCCCGTCGAGATTAAAGCATGAGCTGGAGCTCTTAAAGGAGGCAATGCTTGAGGGCAGGGATATTTCAAATGATCCGGCGCTTGCGGCGCATTCCGACTGGGCAGATGAAATAAGATCAAAATACAAAGACATCAATCCCGACAATGTTTCGGAGATAATAGATAACGAAGTTGGCAAAGTGTTCGTTGGCGTTTTGGAGGATGCCGGCGTGTTCAAATGCGATGGGGAAGGTCGCGAAGGATTCAAGAGATTTATAGGGACATTATGAGAACAGATTTTTTAAAAGCAGAATTTGAGGCAAAATTTGGAACATATCCGCAAGGAAGACTCTTCTTTGCACCGGGGCGCGTAAACCTTATCGGGGAGCACACTGACTACAATGGGGGACATGTATTTCCGTGTGCGCTCGATATCGGCACATATGGCGTTGCGAGAAAGAGGGATGACAAAAGCTGCAGGTTGTATTCTATGAACTTTCCGGAGACAGGTATCATAGAAGTGGATATTTCCGCTATCGAGCAGAGCGATGAATATAAATGGGCAAATTACCCGCTTGGCGTATTAAAGACTTTTATGTGCGATCTCGATAAGGTGCAGGGAGTATCAAATGCGACGCCGGTTTCGGATATCACCGGATTCGACCTTCTTCTTTACGGAAATATTCCAAACGGATCGGGCCTTTCCTCATCGGCATCGGTGGAGGTGTTGACCGGTTTTATCATCAAAACACTTTTTGATGTGGAGGTTGACAATAAGGATTTAAGCCTTATAGGTCAGTATTCGGAGAACCATTTCAACGGGGTAAACTGCGGCATAATGGATCAGTTTGCGATCGCCATGGGGAAAAAGGATCACGCGATCTTCCTTGACACTGCGACTTTAAAATACGAGTATGCACCGCTTGATCTGGGGGATTCCACACTTGTTATCGGCTGTACGAACAAGCAGAGGGGGCTCGCGGACTCCGCCTACAATGAGAGGAGCAGCGAGTGTGAGAAAGCGCTGCAATATCTCGAAGCGACATCACTCGGAGCGTTGACGCCCGAACAGTTTGAAAACCTTAAAGAGCGCATCCCCGATGAAATCCTGATAAAAAGGGCCAGGCACGCAGTCTGCGAAAACGACAGGACAATGCGTGCGCTGAACTCCCTGAAACAGGGAGATATCGCGGCGTTTGGAAATCTGATGAACGAATCGCATATCTCGCTTCGTGACGACTATGAGGTGACGGGCGCAGAGCTTGATGCGATAGTCGAAGCAGCATGGCAGCAGCCGGGAGTGCTCGGCGCGAGGATGACCGGTGCGGGATTTGGCGGATGCAGCATAAATCTTGTAGAGAAAGATGCTGTTGAAGCATTCATCGAAAATGTCGGAAAGATTTACCGTGAAAAGATCGGTTATATGGCAGATTTCTATGTGGTCAATGCGGGAGACGGACCACGGGAGATAGAAGACTAAAAAATGGAGGACACAGTTATGGACAGGTCTAGAACAATCTTTGGAAACAGGATTGATGAGCTCACATACAAGAGGGCTCTCGCCTCAAAGAAGCGTTTCATAGAAAAGTACGGGGACGATTCCGATGAGGATTACAAAATTGTAATACAGGATAATGAGCACATAGGTCCGATGCTCGGGGTTAAGGATATGCTGATCTGCGACGGTGAGGGTGAGGCATTCGATGAAAAGAAGGGTCTGATTGTTGGAAATATCCGCATGGGATTCGGACATTACCGCATATCGATGGCTATCGCCTCGGCGGCTCATCATCTGGGATACACCCCATACTGGATGGATCTGAACGGTTATCCGCAGACCACCTGTACAAAGATAGTGAGTGCCCAGAATGAGATGTACTCAAAGGGTTCGAGATTGTCAAAGAATCCGGCGTTTAACAAGCTTGTGTGGGAGCCGGTGAACTACGAGGGATTCAGGGCGCTTTCATATAATGCCGTCGATCAGAAAAACGCCGAGCTCATGGCGCCGGTGTTTAAGAATGTGCCAAAGGATATTCCACTTGTTGCGACCCATGTGTGGCCGGCGCAGGCAGCTCTCCACGCCGGCATGGAGAGAGTGGTAAACGCCATTCCGGACAACTGGCCGATGGGACTTCACCTTTCCGAGGGAGCGATTCACACTATCCAGTGCAGGAACGCGTACATGGGTTATCGCATCCTTAACGGATTCAAAAGAGGTCATGTCTGCAACCCGATGCCGAAGGATTCTCTTGTCTACACGGGTCATTATATAGACCATGAGCTGGTCGCAAATATTGAAGCTGACTGCAAAGCGAGATTAAAGAGAAAATCCGACGGCAAGCCGATGAGATTTTTGCTTACTATCGGAGGGGCGGGAGCGCAAAAGGAAATCTTTGCGGCGATGATCAAATATCTCCTTCCCTATGTCAGCAGAAAAGAGGCTGTACTTTACGTGAATGTCGGCGATTACAAGAACGTATGGGAAGACTTAAAAGCTGAGATCCCGCGTATGCGAAAGTACTCAAAAGAGCATTTCGACAACTGGGAAAAGACAAAGCGATTCTGCAGCAGGGCACTAGATGAGGACGCCAACGTTATCGGCATCCACGCATTTTATCACCAGAATATTTTCGAGGCGGTCTATGCAACAAACCTTCTTATGAGAAGTTGTGATGTGCTGGTCACAAAGCCGAGTGAGCTTGCGTTTTATCCGGTGCCAAAGCTCTTTATAAAGCGCGTCGGAAAACATGAGATGTGGGGGGCGATACACTCTGCGGAGGTTGGAGACGGCACTCTTGAATGCAGGGATATCCCGCATACGTTACAGATGATAAAACTTTTCCTGGAGGAGGATTATATCCTTGAGGAGATGTGCGAAAACATAATGGAGAACAATAAAACGGGTCTTTACGATGGGGCTTATAACGTCGTGAAAATTGCCATGGAAAACAGATAAGAGAGGAGTTTATAATGGAATTAAAAGCGAGACAAAAGATAGCTTTTGCGGTGGGAGCACTCGGAAAAGATATCGTATATATGCTTGTGGCAAGCTACTTACTTTACTATTACAATGTTGTGCTCGGAGTCGATTCGGTCTATGTCGGACTGGTCATGGCGGGAGCGAGGATCTTTGATGCGATAAACGATCCGTTCATGGGAATTGTCGTATCAAAGACCAAATCAAAATTCGGAAAATTCAGACCGTGGATCTTAGCCGGAACAGTGATGAATGCATTTACTGTATATGCTCTCTTTGCCGCTCCGAACGGTTCGGAGTCAATGCTTAGAGTATGGCTTCTTGTTATATATCTTGCGTGGGGTGTTACATACACGCTTATGGACATTCCGTTCTGGTCAATGATCCCGGCAATCACAAATCCGGGAAAAGACAGGGAGCAGATGTCTTCACTTGCGCGTTCGGCAGCAGGTGTCGGTGACGCATTACCGACAATGCTTACGATGACGGTTGTTCCGATCCTTTCCGCAAGTTCGGTTATAGCCGACTACAAGATCGGTTTTAAATGGTGGGCTCTGATCATAGCGATCGTGTTTGTGGTATCAGAGCTTATCTGCGTTCTCAATTTAAAAGAGAGACCGGTAGATACCGAGCATAAAGCCCCTACGATAGGCAAGATGTTCAAGTCGCTCTTTACAAACGATCAGGCAATGGTTGTGGTTATCTCCATAATACTTGTTTATATGGCGTTAAATATCACATCGAATCTCATCCTCTACTTCTTCCAGTTTGATGTGGGCAACACGGATGCGTACAGTATATTTGTGGCAGCAGTGTTCGCTGTGCAGGTATTGGTTATGCTGACCTTCCCGCTCTATCGAATGAAGGTTTCAAAATTCGCACTTTTTGTGGTGGGATTTTTGATACAGATAGCAGGATTTATGGTTCTTTTGATAATGTCGGTCGCAGGAGCCTACGATTCCTCCACATGGTTTATGATAATCATTCCGGGAGCGATGGTATATGCGGGATACGGACTGTTAAACGTACTCCTTACAATTTTCCTCTCAGACAGCGTTGATTACGGCGAGTATAAAAA
>CAJOQF010000165.1 GCA_905236295.1 uncultured Eubacterium sp.
ATGCGTGCTGCATTTCTCGGACAAAATCTTGTCGCAGGGTACCGCTTATGCGAGTCTTGGGTTTAGAACGCCCCGTGAAACAAAAAATGTTTAACATACACAAGATTTGGTATTTCATATTGACACCACAAACTAGATATAGTACGATAATGCTGTTCCGAGTTAAGGCGATCACAGAAAATTCACTTTTTATTGAGTTTATGGGGTCGATGATATATGTACTACGTGTAAAAATATGAATGGGAGGCAGAAGATGAAAATCATCAAACGAAGTGGAGTAGAAGTCGATTTCGATTTGCAAAAGATCGAAGATGCCGTGGAGAAGGCAAACAACAGTGTAGTAGATAGCGAGAAGATGTCAAAAGAGCAGCTTGCTCTGATTGCTGCAAATGTCAGAACTATATGCGAGGGCGTAAACCATACCCTTAATGTCGAGGAGATTCAGGATCTTGTAGAGAACCAGATTATGAATCAGAGAGCATTTGAAGTGGCCAGAAGATATGTGACATACCGCTACAAGAGAGCACTCGTCAGAAAATCAAACTCCACTGATGAGCAGATTCTAAGCCTTATTGAGTGCAATAATGAGGAAGTAAAACAGGAAAACTCAAACAAAAACCCAACCATGAACTCGGTACAGAGAGATTATATGGCAGGTGAGGTTTCAAAGGATATCACAAAGAGACTTCTCCTTCCGCAGCGTGTTGTAGATGCGCATGAGCAGGGAATCATTCACTTCCACGATTCCGACTATTTCGCTCAGCATATGCACAACTGCTGTCTCGTGAACCTCGAGGATATGCTTCAGAACGGAACGGTTATTTCAGAGACCATGATCGAAAAGCCAAAGAGCTTCTCTACCGCATGTAATGTCGCTACGCAGGGCATCGCACAGATCGCCAGCTCGCAGTACGGCGGACAGAGTATCACGCTTGCACATCTTGCTCCGTTCGTTGACATCAGCCGTCAGAAGTTCCGTCGTCAGGTTAAGGAAGAGTTCCTTGCGACCGGCATAGAGGCGGACGAGGAGAAGATCAACGCAATCGCCGAGATCAGAGTAAGAGACGAGATCAAGCGCGGATGCCAGATGATCCAGTATCAGGTTATCACACTTATGACCACCAACGGACAGGCTCCGTTTGTTACAGTTTCAATGTACCTTGGAGAAGTTCCGGAGGGTACACTTCGCGATGACCTTGCACTTGTTATAGAGGAGATGTTAAACCAGCGTATCCTCGGAGTTAAGAATGAGAAGGGCGTATACATCACACCTGCATTCCCGAAACTCATATATGTGCTTGAAGAGGAAAATATCCACAAGGATTCAAAATATTACTATCTGACTGAGCTTGCAGCCAAGTGTACAGCAAAGCGCATGGTTCCGGATTATGTTTCCGAGAAGATCATGAAGCAGCTCAAGATTGACAAGACAGGACAGGGACAGTGCTACACCCCGATGGGATGCCGTTCGTTCCTCACGCCTGACCGCACTAAGGAAAACTATGCGAGAGCATTGAATTATGACCCGAATAAGGGCAAGTATTACGGACGTTTCAATCAGGGCGTTGTAACTATCAACCTTGTTGATGTCGCTTGTTCTTCGAGCGGCGATATGAAGCGTTTCTGGGAGATCCTCGACGAGAGACTTGACATATGTCACGAGGCGCTTATGTGCAGACATAACCGTCTCAAGGGAACTCCGTCGGATGTTGCTCCGATCCTTTGGCAGCACGGCGCACTTGCACGTCTTGACAAGGGAGAGACCATAGACAAACTTCTCTATGACGGATATTCAACCATCTCTCTAGGATATGCGGGACTTTACGAGTGCACATACTATATGACAGGAAAGTCACACACTGACAACGAGGCCAAGCCGTTTGCGCTTGAGCTTATGCAGAGACTCAATGATGCATGTGCAAAATGGAAGGCTGAGAGCAATATTGATTTCTCACTTTACGGCACACCGCTTGAGTCAACTACCTACAAATTTGCAAAATGCTTACAGAACCGCTTCGGCAAGATTCCGGGCGTGACTGATAAAAATTATATAACAAACAGTTATCACGTACATGTTACCGAGAATATCAATGCGTTCGACAAGCTCTCGTTTGAGGCTGAGTTCCAGCATCTTTCTCCGGGTGGAGCCATCAGCTATGTTGAGGTTCCGAACATGGAGGATAACATCGAGGGAGTTCTCGCGTTAATGAACCATATCTATGACAACATCATGTACGCGGAGCTCAACACAAAGAGCGATTTCTGCCAGGTTTGCGGATACAACGGTGAGATTCAGATTGTTGAGGATTCAGGCAAGCTTATTTGGGAGTGCCCGTGCTGCGGAAACCGTGATCAGGACAAAATGAATGTTGCGCGTCGTACCTGCGGATATATCGGAACGCAGTTCTGGAACCAGGGACGCACACAGGAGATAAAGGACAGGGTTATGCATCTTGGTGAGATGACATTTCTCGAGGAAGAGAAAGAAAGACCCCATCTTAAGGTTGTAAACGCCTAACCGGATGAACGGGGTGATAACCCCCTGATAAAATAATTACAGAGAATACTGGCTGCTGCATGAAAGTGTAGCAGCCATTCGTGAATATATGGGAGAAAAAACTATGTATGTTGGACAGATAATAACAGCGGATTCGGCAAACGGCCCCGGCATCAGAGTAAGTGTATTTGTGTCGGGGTGCACAAATAAATGCAGCGGATGTTTCCAGCCTCAGACATGGGATTTTGACTATGGGCATCCCTACACGCGCAGAGTGGAAAACTATATATTAGACGAGGTGTCAAAACCGTATTACGCGGGATTGACCTTGCTTGGAGGGGAGCCGTTAGAGCCGCAGAATCAGGAGATGGTTCTTCATCTTATCCGCAATTTTAAAAAGCTTTGCCCTGACAAAAACATCTGGCTCTACACCGGATTTACATATGAAAATGAAGTTCAGCCGGATGGCGCCAAGTACACAGAGTACACCGATGAGATACTCGATTCGATAGATGTCATGGTCGACGGCAAGTTCGAGGCGGACAAAAAAGACCTTATGTTAAAATTCCGCGGAAGTTCAAACCAGCGTATAATCGATATGAGAGCGACCAGGAAAAACAATGAAGTAGTGCTTCTCGAAATCTAAAATTAAACTTAAGACGGATGCAATAACCTTGAAAATTCGTAGGAAATAGCATATACTTTATTGAGTGTCGCGCAAGTGAAAACAGTCTTTTTGCGTACATTTAAGATACGAAATAAGGCATTTATCAGGTAGGAGGAAATAATGCTTGAGTTAAAAAACATTTCATTCACGGTTGAAGTGGATGGTGAAAAAAAGCAGATTATAAAAGATATCAGTCTCACTATACCAAATGACAAAATGATCGTCATCACAGGACCGAACGGCGGTGGCAAGTCCACGCTCGCAAGGATAATAGCCGGTATAGAAAAGCCTACATCGGGAAGTATCATTCTCGACGGGGATGACATTACCGACTATTCCATTACAGACAGAGCAAACCGCGGTATCGGGTTTGCTTTTCAGCAGCCTGTAAAGTTCAAGGGAATACAGGTGCTCGATCTTATCAGACTGGCAAAGGGTGAGAATATTTCGGTTGCGGATGCATGTGAGTATCTCTCGGCTGTAGGACTCTGCGCAAGGGATTATATCGACAGAGAGGTCAATTCAAGTCTCTCCGGCGGTGAGTTAAAGAGAATAGAGATCGCAACGGTTCTTGCAAAAGCATCGAGACTTTCGGTGTTTGATGAGCCGGAGGCCGGCATCGATCTCTGGAGCTTCAACAACCTTATCGATGTGTTCGGAAGGATGAGAGAGAATATCAGCGGCAGCTCCATCATGATAATCTCACACCAGGAGAGGATCCTAAACATTGCCGACGAGATAGTCGTAATTCGAAACGGAGAATTATACGCACAGGGTTCAAGGGAGGAAATGCTTCCAAAGGTTATGAACACTGCGGATGCGTACGTATCCTGCGAGAAACTTAATCCGGCGAAGGGAGGTATGTGAGATGTTAGGACTTGATGAGATCCAAAAGAGAATATTGAGCGAAGTAGCAGACCTTCACAAGGTGCCGGAGGGAGCATACAACATCCGCTCAAACAGCGAATCTGCGGGCAGGGTTTCCACAGAGAATATAGAGATAATACCGAGGGAGACCGGCGACGGCCTCACCATAAACATAAAGCCAAACACCAAAAACGAGAGTGTACATATCCCGGTAGTTATCTCGAAGAGTGGCTTAAAAGAAGTTGTTTACAACGATTTCTACGTGGGCGAGAACGCTGACGTAACCATAGTTGCAGGTTGCGGTATCGACAACTGCGGATCACAGGATTCACAGCATGACGGTGTACACCGTTTCTATGTCGGAAAGGGAGCGAAGGTTCGCTACGTAGAGAAGCATTACGGCTCGGGCAAGGGCACCGGAAAGAGGATCCTCAATCCGGGTACGGAAGTGTATCTCGAAGAGGACGCCACAGCTGAGATGGAGATGGTTCAGATCAAGGGTGTCGACGATACCAACCGCAAAACCACAGCCGAGCTCGCCGCAGGTTCAAAGCTTGTCATAAGAGAACGACTTATGACACACGGCGACCAGAATGCCATCAGCAGCTACGTTGTAAACCTTAACGGCAAGGGCGCGAGCGCAGACGTGGTTTCGAGATCGGTTGCGAGAGACAATTCATACCAGAAATTTGAGGCAGTCCTCACCGGAAATGACGAGTGTACCGGACATACCGAATGCGATGCCATCATTATGGACAACGGACGCATACTTGCGGTTCCGGGACTTGAGGCGAATGACGTTGATGCAGCCCTCGTTCATGAGGCGGCTATCGGCAAGATCGCGGGAGATCAGATTATCAAGTTGATGACCCTTGGACTTACCGAGAGTGAGGCTGAGGAGCAGATCATTAACGGATTCCTCAAATAACAATGGAAATACGTGAAATATCATTTTTTAATGAATTCAGATGTATAGAGGGACAGTGCAGTGAGACCTGTTGTAAGGGATGGCTCATCCCGCTTTATCCTGAGGATGTCAGTCGCTACCGGCAAGAGAAAAACATCCTCGGCTTAAAGCTTTTGATAGCCAGAGCCGGTGTGGGACGCCCGGCGATAAACAGGGCGAACGGAAGCTGTCCCTTCTTAAATAAACAGGGAATGTGTTCGCTTCAGTTAAAAAAGGGACATGAGTTTATTCCGGAGGTCTGCAGGACCTATCCGAGATTCTACAGAAACTATCAAAGGTTTGAGGAGAGACACATTGATCTCTCATGTATTGCCGCAACCCGGATATTCCTGAAAAACTGGAAGATGGCAGAGATGATAAAGTACGATGCCGATCCGGTAGCCGATTTCACATACACAAATGATGACTTTAAGTATCTTGAGAGTCTGTACGGCGCAAAGCTTTGCATTATAGATGAATTAAAGAAGGTGGATTCTTTTGACGCGCTAAAGAAGGTCTGCGATGCCCTGATCGCATATTCATCCGATGCTCAGAATGCTTTTATACTTGGTGAGACAGACTTTTTTGATAATAATGCTTTTGGCGGGTACCTAAGCGTTTACGAACGGGGACCTGACAAACATCCGGCGTTCCCGTTTTCGGTGACAGACTATTCGTTTCTGCTTGAGGATACCTGTTTGTATAACAGCAAGCTGTTGCTTGCAAATAAGACCCTGTACGACCTCTGCATGCTCTATTATGAAAAATACAGAAACGAGATGACCTATGAGAAGATATGGAGGGATATGTACGGAGAGTTTATGAGAAAATATGATGATCTCGCCACGCATTTTGCCGGATATATCGCATACTATCTGCACCAGTATTTTCTCAAATGCTTTGAGGATTACAGCTTCCTCAAAAACATGCGCATCGGAGTTATGCATATGAATATGGTTTTTGTGCTGTCGGTGCTCCTTGAAAAAGATGAGGGGCGTTTTGATACAGAGAATGTTGCGCGCGTTTTTTCGGTTTACAACAGGAGAGCATATTTCAATGCCGGAATACCGGAAGATATGTATGAGGTCTGGAATAAAAGATGAGGTATAAATAATGTTGCCCGGAGTTTACATAGCAAAGAAAAAGAGCGGGGAGGTGTATTACCGCTCCAATATCACCTACAGGAACAAGCATATAAGTCTGGGGAGTTTTCCGACTGAGGAGGCTGCTCACAAGGCGTACAGGACAGCGGGGCGCATCACAAATGAGGAGAGCCTTACGGTCGAAAAGCTGGGTGATAAAAGATTTGCATCTCTGCCTTTTGAGAAGAGGGTTGTGCTGCTCAATTTCTCAAAAAACGGCATTTACATAAAAAATCCCATATATCTTAGAAAAAACTTTTTTTCGTACTATATGTCGCCGAACGAGGAGTACAAATTCGACATCGATGATCTCTTTTATTATTCGTGTCACAAGATAATGAAAAGGGGTGGGTATCTGTATGTGAATGATTACGGAATGCAATACAATATCCTCTACCGTTACGGCATCCACTCCCACAGCGTGCCGGGCAGGGATTATCTGTTTATCAATGGCGACGAGAGGGATTTCAGATATTCTAATATTGAGGTATTAAACGGATATCACGGAGTATTTGTAAAGGATGATATGATCGATGTCTATGATGTCAGGATCAATATAGTTGGAGAGGTCAAGGTTGGAACATACCGCTCGGCTACAGAGGCTGCTGTCGCATATAACAAGGCGGCGGATCTGCTCCATGAAAAGGGTCTGAAGAAGGCTTATCCGGTAAACTATGTCGCGGAACTGGGACGGGAGGAGTACAGACAAATCTATGATTCGATAAAGCTGTCAAAAGGGTTTATTGATTACATGGAAAAAATGTGAGATAAAACTCATATAAGGATTGACCGTGCTTGGGCTGTGTGTTATGATGTTAAAACATTGGTAACCGCATGGTTACCTTTTGAAAAGCACTTAAGAAGGGAGAAAGACTTATGAAAATGAAAAGAATAATTACAAGCGTATTGGCGGGCGCGGTAGCGCTCTCTGTTATGGCTGTTCCGGTTATGGCGCAGGCAAAGACAGTCCGCATTACCGAGAACAAAAGCTATACTTATTATCAGGATAAAGGCTGGGGCCTTGATGGCGTGACTAAAAATACCTACAATAGCGATGGCACCACCAAGACTGTAAAGAACACGCGTTATTACGAAGGAGAAGTGACTGACTGGAACACGCGTGCGTACAGCTATGACAAAAAGAAAAGACTTGTCAAAGTGGTAGGTAAGAATCTGGATTCCACCCAGGATACGGTTACGAAATACTCTTACGGCAAGAACAAGGAAACCACAAAATTCTACGATTATAAAGGTAAATACAGCGGAAAAGACGTATCTACCTACAAGTACAACGGCAAGAGATTAAAGAGCGTAACATCAAAGTACTATGATGAAAAAAACAAGGTTTTATCAAAACATGTTCTGACATATTCTTCTGCCGGCGACATTGCAAGCGCTAAGAATTATGATGAGAAGGGCGAGCTTTATTCACAGGTAAAGTATAGCTACAAGAAGCATAAGTTAACCAAGATATTGTCTATACAGTATGTAAATGGAAAGGCAACAAGCAAGACAAAGACTACTTACACTTATAAGAACGGCTATACGATCATGAAAGACTATACAGCCGACGGTGTGCTCAGCTATGAGCAGAAATACAAGACTGATAAAGCCGGTAATTCCATTATAAGATATTCAAAAGTCTACTCTGCAGATTCAGAGACAGGAAAGCTTACAGCTTTCAAGACTACCTACAAGAACACTCTGTACACGAGCGGAGACGGAAAAGGCTGCCTGAAGGAATCTGTTTCTTCATATGAGTATGACGGACAGACATATAAGTCAGGCAAGGAAACATACAAATACAAGGCATTCTAATGCTTGCCGGATGGGAAATCTTCTGCGTTGGCAAGATTATCCACTGCACAGGGAACAATATAAGACTTAACAGATACAACTCCTCATAAACGAGGGGTTGTATCTTGCTTTATGGAGGCTTTTGCTTCATAATGTACAGGATATGATCTGTAATGATGTGTGGCGCATCTTTACTGAAATTGAACGAAAAAGAGGTGTGACAATGAACAGAGAAGAATTCAAAAAACTTGTAAACAGCAGGGTCCCGGTACTCGACGGAGCAACCGGAAGTAACCTTCAAAAGAAGGGAATGCCGAGCGGAGTATGCCCGGAGCAGTGGATCCTTGAAAATCCCGACGCGATAATAGAACTTCAAAGGGAGTACAAAGATGCGGGTTCTGATATAGTATACGCCCCGACTTTTACCGCCAACAGACTCAAGCTTTCTGAGTATGGACTTGAGGATAAGCTGGTTGAGATGAATACAAAACTTGTGAAACTGTCCAGGGAGGCAGTCGATCGGGAGACTGAGCCTGACGAAGCGACGGTACTCGTCGCCGGCGACCTCACCATGACCGGTCAGCAGCTCGTACCGATTGGCGACCTCACGGTGGATGAGCTGATCGATGTCTACAAAGAACAGGCAGAGGTATTGGTTGACGCCGGAGTGGATCTCTTTGTGGTGGAGACGATGATGGATCTCGGGGAGACGAGGGCAGCAGTCATCGCCATAAGGCAGGTTTGTGATCTCCCGATAATGGCAACCCTCACCTTCGAGGAAAACGGCAGATCAATGTTCGGCGCAGAGCCAAAGTCTACAGTGGTAGTGCTGCAATCGCTTGATATAGACGCGATCGGAGTGAACTGCTCAGCAGGCCCGGAGGCTATGGTAAAGGTTGTCGAGGAGATGCGCGAGGTATCGGCTATCCCGATCATTGCAAAGCCCAATGCGGGCAAGCCGGAGTTTGTGGATGGGGAGACGACCTATCGCATGCAGCCGGACGATTTTGCGAAAGGCGTTAAAAAACTTGTGGAAGCAGGAGCTTCGATCGTAGGCGGATGCTGTGGATCGACGCCCGCACATATCAAGGCGGTAAAGGAGATGTTAAGCGGCGGCACTGAGCCTGTCGAAGAGACATCGGTTTTGGAATGCATCGCGACCGGCAACGAGGCATTCCCTCTCGAAAAAGACAAAGATAACTATGTATTCCCGGATGACCTTGAAATACTCGAGGATGACGAGATTGAGGATGCCATAGATGATGATATGCTTCAGATGGCAGTTGATCCTGTTTGCTTTAAGACAGGTGATGAAGCGCTTTTGGAGAGGGCGCTTAGGATATATCCGGGCAGAGCTGTTGTAAGCCTTGGAGACTATGATGACGACAAGAAAAAAACACTTGCAGATACTGCGAAAAAATATGGTGCGATTGTCGGTAATCCTTGATAAAGAAAACGTACGTCCGGGGTGTCGGGATGATCTCGCCCCGGCAAACAGTGGAGATAAGCCATGAGTAAAACGGAAAATGAAAGCCATGAATATGATGACATAATAGAGATGGAACACCATGTATCTTCAAAGCGTCCTCATATGCCTGTCTCGGACAGGGCGGCACAGTTTGCGCCGTTTGCGGCGCTTACGGGACTCGACAGGATCATGAAAGAGACGGAGATAAAACACATATCGGAATACGAAAAGTGAATTG
>CAJOQF010000166.1 GCA_905236295.1 uncultured Eubacterium sp.
AACTGTTGCGAATGCTATCCAGCATTAAAGCCAGTCCAAGCCGATAATCCACATGACGGCCCTTGAACCGCAAACCAGCATCCCCTTCAGCCGTGAACCCTTCATATACAAGATAGGCGTCATCGCCGTGACAGCGTGTCGGAATATTATAACCCGCCTTTACTTTCAAGAAGGGAGCAACTCTCCATTGTGACGGGGACATACCCGCCATCAGGCAAACCGGAACAGACTGCTGCCTGAACTGGCGATAACTGCCTTCGTCCACTGCACCGACTTTCATTTTTCCTGCATAAAAACGATATCCGGCACCGATACCGAGCCGGAAAGAAGGAGCAAAGGCAAAACAGCCGTCTGCACCGATTTGCAGCACATTGGCGCCGTCTTCCAATAAAGAAGATTTTGCCAGATTCGCATCATGTGCAAACACAGACGTAAAACCGGCCGCGTCGACAGTTATCGTCATCCGTTTTCCGGGGTCCTGCGCCGAAACGGCCGAAAGACCGGAACAAAGCGCCAAAATCAATAAAAATAACCGTTTCATCCTTTTGTTTTATTTGTTTTATCCATAGATGCATTTCCCCATGATAATGTTGCATGAATTAATTGTCGGACGCCGAAAAACCAGTTATTTGTTTTAGCAGATACTGAAAATTATACGTTGTATCGTTTATCGACATTTGAAAATTATGACTGCTTGTTGAATAATACGTATTATTCGGAGTTTGATTACTAAAACCCCAGTTCATTCGTATATAATATTCCGGTATAGTATCTCTTTCTGTCTTGATTTCACCATAATAATGATCTCCCCCTATATGAGAAGTCCATTGGTATGTACATAGATATATTCTATTTACCAACAAATAATCATCGGCAATAAAAGCATGTCCATCCGAATAATGAGTCACTAGTCCAAAAAATGAGGTTTCTTTTTTTCCGTGAGCACTGATTATAACAGGCATTTCATTTGTCCTAATACTTCCAAACACCCAAGAGCCGCTGTATGGATTCAAACTAGATTGTATCCCTTGTGAGGAAAGAAAAGACGGAACATTCTCAATAGGTGCTAATGACAAGAAAGGAGAGTATTGTGTATGAATGGATTTTCCGGTATATCCTATCAACAGTGCGCTTAGAGTATCAGACTTAAAAAAGTCTGTATCATTCAAAGCCATATTATCCCAAGCTGTCGAAGAAAAATTATAGAAATATTGCTGAAAATGAGTTGTATCTGAAAGATTTGTTGAGTACCCAGAACAATACCCATTAGTTGGTGCGGTTTCTGGTTTGCCGATTTTGTCATTCAAATAATAAAGCATTTGTGCTGTCGCTATCGCCGTACAGCCAGCAGCATCATGAAGATCGCTATTCGTAGTTGCATCCCAAGATGGAGCAAAAAGGTTCCAAGGGTGAAATTGATGCCAACGCGTTTGAATCAGATGTCCAGAAGTTTCTTCGAAACTATCTATTTCTTCCATATCTATAAGTTCCCAATATTTATTTTCTTCTTCCGGATCTCCATCTGCTTTCGTATATGGTGTTTTGTCTTTTGAGATTCGATTCCAGAAAGAAACACTATTTAGAAAATCTGCGCTTTGTTCAGGAACTGACATAATCCCCTTTTTCAGTGCTTCAATTATCTCGAGTTCATGTGAGAGAAGCAGTTTCATACCCGAATCCATTCCAGAAAAAGAATCTTCTTTATTGAATGCTATGATTGGGGAAAGCCTTCTATCAGCCGCAATAAGACACCACCCATCGTTGAATTCTACAAGATAAGCAAGAGTTATTCCTTCTTCTGATTTTATGGGTGTAATATCTGTCTTTTCTATAGTTTTTGTATTAGAATAACGCAACATTTTAATAAATGCATAAATGTCATCCAAACCAATATCATAATTGATATATGACAACGTATCAATATCTATTTTTACGAAACCGTCTTCCGACAATATATCTTCGTTATTATTGATAGAGCAGCAAACAATTATCATAGTTGCGCAAAAGAAGCAAAAAAGAGCAATTATTTTTTTCATAAAAAAACTATATTTATTGATTTACAGTAAAATATCCATGCGCCTCCCCGCCATCTTCGAAAGAAATCTCGATGTGATACAGGCCCGGACCAAAAGCAATAGGTATCTCCGTTATAATATCAAGATATTCACTATATACTATATATTGATTGGTAATAAGGTTGGTTATTCGAATAGACATATTCTCTAAAGGCCATCTATAATTAAGATGAATTACATTTTGAGAAGAACAATAAAAAGCTTCAATTGGAATGTCTGTGAGCGTTCTTACAACTGGAGTTTCTGTTGTCTGCTCATATACAAGAGGGATGTTTATCTCATCCTCTCCTATCCCTTTTCCATGGGGCGCCATTGCTAACATGGTCCCAGACAAGCTAGCTAGTCGTCCCTGCCGAAGCCCTATCTTGCGACCATCGTGAGAACGGGGTGTAGGCGGGGATATTGTTGTTGGTTTTCAAAAATCATG
>CAJOQF010000167.1 GCA_905236295.1 uncultured Eubacterium sp.
GAAATCGGTGAGCAGTGGTCTCCACATACAGCGCCTGCCATACAAGCTGAAATAGATATGATCATGAGAGTATGATCAACACTCTGGAAGCAGTTTACAACGATAGGAATAAGGATTCCGAATGTTCCCCAGCTTGTACCTGTCGAGAATGCAAGTCCTATTGCGATCAGGAATATAATACACGGAAGGAAACTCTGAAGCGCTCCCGCCGAACCGTTTACAACGTTATAAACAAATTCCGCTGCCCCGAGGTTGTCTGTCATAGCCTTTAAGGACCATGCAAAAGCAAGGATAAGAATGGCAGGAACCATCTGTCTGAATCCGTTTGGAAGACATGCCATTGCATCATTGAAGGTTATGACACCGCGGATCAGATAGAAGATTATGGTTACAATAAGAGCTACCGCCGAGCCGAACACAAGACCTACCGAAGCATCACTGTTGGCGAAGGCACTTATAAAGCTCTCTCCGTCAAAGAAGCCTCCGGTGTAGATCATTCCTATTGTGTCGAATACGATCAACAGGATGATAGGCACGATCATGTCTATAACCTTTCCTCTTCCGACCTCCTCAGTGTCATCTTCCGACTCGTATTTCTTCCAGTATTCCTCGGTCAAAGCCTCTTTCTCAAACCTTCTCATCGGTCCGTGAGATACCTTAAATATAACAAGCAATACAATCATGAGAATAGTAAGAAGTGCGTAAAAATTGTACGGAATTGCCTGAAGGAAGATGTTCATACCATTCTCACCCTCAACAAATCCGGAAACCGCCGCCGCCCACGAAGAAATCGGAGCAATGATGCAGATTGGCGCCGCAGTTGAATCTATAAGATATGCAAGCTTCTCCCTGCTTACCTTATGCTTGTCCGTAACCGGCTTCATAACGGAGCCGACCGTAAGACAGTTGAAATAGTCATCGATAAATATAAGCACACCGAGCGCAATTGTAGCGAGCTGCGCACCTACCGGTGTCTTAATATGTTTGGTCGCCCATCTTCCGAAGGCCCGCGATCCGCCGGTTTTGTTCATAAGCTGAACCATCATTCCCAGTATTACAAGGAATATGAGGATTCCGACATTCCACGAATCTGCGATAACGGTTATAAAACCGTCCTGGAAGATATGCTTCATCGTTCCGACCGGAGCGAATCTTGCCCAGAACAGCGCACCCGTAAGTATTCCTATAAAGAGCGAACTGTAAACTTCTTTTGTGGCCAATGCCAGACCAATGGCAACGATCGGAGGAAGCAGAGCAAAGAACGATTCCTGTACCTGCATTCCCTTTCCAACGATCAGGATACCGGTAACGATATAGAATACTACAACTATCGCTCCGGCAATCAGAGTTTTCCTGTTTAAGAGCTTCTTCTTCATCTTTCCACCTATCATTTTTTTATTTATTTATGCCCTGTTTCTTCACAAAAATGAAATTTTTGTAAAAAAATAGAAAGGCATCTAAAAAATGCCTCCCTATTCTATCACAATTTATTCACATATACAAGATAGTTTATTTACATCTTTTTCAGAAAATATTAATTTCTGAGATTATTTGCAGCTTTGAGACGTGCCATGGCTCTTGCCAGCGCAGCCTTGCTCTGCTGATATTCCAGGATACTCTGCTTCTGGCGAAGCCTCTCCTGTGCTCTGGCTTTGGCTTCCTCTGCTCGTTTGATATCGACTTCCTCCGGAAGAAGGACGGTCTCAACCATAACCTCGCACTCATTTTTCTCAAATCTGAATTCCATAAAGCCATCGCCGCATACGACCTTGTATTCCTTGCCGTCAGCATCTATCAGACGAAGATCCCCCGGCTGTATAGCCACTACCGCATTTTCATGGTATGCAAGAAACTGCATCATGCCATCCATCGCCGGCACAAACACAGAGGTTGCTTCCCCGTCAAAAAAGATTTTGTCATGGGCGATAACTTTTAATTTAAATGTATTCATACTGTGATTCCTTTCGCCGGGCGAAGATAAAGAATTAATTCTTCATGCTCTCGGCTTTCTTTTTCACGTCGTCTATGGTTCCGACATTGAAGAACGCCTGCTCAGGATAATCATCCATCTCACCGTCAACGATCATCTTGAATCCTCTTATCGTCTCCTTGAGCGGAACATAGACTCCCTTCATTCCGGTGAACTGCTCTGCAACATGGAACGGCTGAGAGAGGAATCTCTGTATCTTACGGGCTCTGAAGACTGTCATCTTGTCGTCATCCGAAAGCTCTTCCATTCCAAGGATCGCGATAATATCCTGAAGCTCAGTGTATTTTTGAAGGATCTGCTCAACGCGGCGAGCCGTGTTGTAGTGCTCTTCTCCAACCACGTCAGCCTCCAGTATACGAGAGGTTGACTCGAGCGGATCAACAGCCGGATAGATACCCATCTCCACGATCTTACGTGAGAGAACGGTGGTCGCATCAAGATGCGAGAAAGTCGTAGCCGGCGCCGGGTCGGTCAGATCGTCGGCAGGTACATATATAGCCTGAACCGATGTTACCGAACCCTCTTTTGTGGATGCGATACGCTCCTGGAGCTCTCCGAGTTCATTTGCAAGTGTCGGCTGATAACCTACCGCCGACGGCATACGTCCAAGCAACGCCGAAACCTCGGATCCCGCCTGAACAAAACGGAAGATATTGTCTATGAAAAGAAGCACGTCCTGATGCTCTCTGTCACGGAAATACTCAGCCATGGTAAGTCCCGTCTGCGCAACACGCATACGTGCTCCAGGTGGCTCATTCATCTGTCCGAAAACCAGTGCTGTTTTGTTGATAACTCCGGACTCTGTCATCTCGGTCCAGAGGTCATTACCCTCACGGGAACGCTCTCCAACACCGGTAAATATTGAATATCCACCGTGCTCGGTGGCAACGTTCTGGATAAGCTCCTGGATAAGCACGGTCTTGCCGACACCGGCACCTCCGAACAATCCGATCTTTCCACCCTTTGAGTACGGAGCCATCAGATCGATAACTTTTATACCTGTCTCAAGTATCTCCTGAACCGGACTCTGATTCTCAAATGACGGCGGTTCACGGTGGATATTCCACTTTTCAGTGGCTTCAACCTCACCTTTATTGTCTATCGCCTCTCCCAACACATTGAAAAGACGACCGAGGGTTTTCTCACCAACCGGAACGGTGATGCCATCTCCGGTAGCGGTAACCTCCATGCCGCGATATAATCCTTCGCTGGCTGACAGCATGATACAGCGAACTATATCATTGCCGAGGTGCTGTGAGACTTCCATCACACAGCGTTTTCCGTCTTTGTAAACCTCAAGCGCATCCTTGATGGCAGGAAGTTTATGGTCGGAAAATTCTACATCTATAACAGGTCCCATGACCTGTACAATCTTACCTTTATTCATATAGTTTTAGCCTTCTTTGAATATTATAATTCTTATTTTTTCTGTGATCTGGCTCCGGAAATAACCTCTGTGATCTCCTTTGTGATCGCTGCCTGTCTGACGCGATTGTACTGGACTTCGAGATCGTGAAGCATTTCCTTTGCGTTGTCTGTCGCAGACTGCATCGCCATCATTCTGGAATTCTGTTCGCTGGCAAATGATTCAACCAGCGCACCGTAGACAAATCCAGATACTATACTTGGAATAAGATGCTCAAGAAAAGCCTGCTCCGACGGATGATAATTGAAAGCTGTCGAATATTTGGTCTCCTCTTCATCAAAATCCGGAAATGCATTTCTGTCGATCGGAAGCAGTGTAAAGTCCGTTGCCTCCATCTTGAACATACTCTCCATCCTCGTGTAGAAGATCTTGACTTCGTCTATCTCGTAGGTGTTGTAGAGTTCTACAAGCCTTCCTGTTATCTGTCTCGCGCGGAAGAGGGTAGGATCCTGCACCGTGTAGTGAAATTCTTCATCCGGCACGATCCCGCGGCTTAAGAAATAATGTCGTCCAACCTCACCTATAACGAAAAGCCTGCTGTTTTTATCCTCTTCAAGTCTGTTTTGAACCATGCGCAGGATATTGTGGTTGTATGCACCCGCCAAACCTTTGTCTCCGGTTATGACTACATATCCGGTCACCTTATCCGCATCTTCTTTATGCTCTCTTCCCTCGTAATCGGAAAAATATATGCTGCTGACTTCGGGGCGTGATTTTAACAATCTGGCTACCGCAGTCTGCTGAGCATAGAAAAACGGCTCAGTATTTGCGAGAACTTTCTTTGCCTTTTGGACTTTCGAAGACGAAATCATATACATGGCATTTGTGATCTTCATGGTGTCTTTGATGCTGCCCATTCGACCTTTTATCTCTTTTGCATTTGCCATATCTTATTTGCTCCCGTTTATAAACTCTTTGGCAACCTCAAGGATCTTGTCTCCCAACTCTTCGGACATCTGCTTCGTCTGTTCAATCTCAGAGAAGATCTCCGGATATGCAACCTTGATATGTCCGAGCATTTCCATCTGGGTCTTTTTGATCTCATCCTTCTCAACGTCCAAAAATACCTTGTGTGTGGCACTCCAAAGCGTGATGACCTGCTCTGCCAGAGAGAGCGGACGGCAAAGTGGCTGTTTTAGAAGCTCCATCAAGCCACCGCCGTAGCGAAGCTGTTCTTTGGTCTCGTCATCCAAGTCAGATGCAAACTGGGTGAACACTTCCATCTCGCGATACTGCGCCAAATCTATACGTATACTTCCGGAAGCCTTTTTCATCGCCTTTGTCTGCGCTGCGCCTCCGACACGGGATACGGACAATCCGACATTGACCGCCGGTCTCTGACCTGCAAAGAACAGGTTGCTCTCAAGGAAAATCTGTCCGTCTGTAATGGAAATCACATTGGTCGGAATGTAGGCTGATACGTCTCCTGCCTGCGTCTCTATGATAGGCAGGGCTGTGATGGAGCCGCCTCCCTTTTCATCACTCAGGCGGCTTGATCTCTCAAGCAGACGTGAGTGAAGGTAGAATACGTCTCCCGGATATGCCTCACGTCCGGGTGGACGCTCCAGCAAGAGCGAAAGTGCTCTGTAGGCTACCGCATGTTTTGAAAGGTCGTCATATACAATAAGAACGTCCTTTCCTTTATACATGAAATACTCCGCAAGCGCCGTTCCTGAATACGGTGCGATGTACTGCAATGGAGCCACATCACTCGCATTCGAGCAAACAACGGTCGTGTAATCCATGGCATCATGATCCTTGAGCATCTGAACTACCTTTGCGATAGTGGATGCCTTCTGTCCTATCGCCACATAGATACAGATACAATCTTTTCCCTTCTGGTTGATGATGATATCTGTTGCGATAGAAGTCTTTCCTGTCTGGCGATCGCCTATGATAAGCTCACGCTGACCTCTTCCGATCGGGAACATCGAATCGATAGAAAGAATACCCGTCTCAAGCGGCACGGAAACCGACTTGCGGTCTATGATGCCCGGCGCATCATTTTCTATCGGGCGATAGTCATCAGCCTCGATATCTCCCTTTCCGTCTATAGGCTCTCCAAGGGCGTTTATTACCCTGCCTACGAACTTTTCTCCAACCGGAATACCGGCGCTCTTGCCGGTTCGGGTCACCTTTGTACCCTCGGCAATGCCCGTGTCACGTCCGAAAAGGATGATACCCATCTCGTTTGCACGGATATCCTGTACCATTCCCTTGACTCCGTTTTCGAAGACAACGATCTCACCGTACATCGCCTTGTCAATACCAAAAACCGTGGCGATACCGTCACCTACAGAGATGACGGTTCCAACCTCACGCTCTTTGGATTCAAATTCAAAATCTTTAATCTCCTCTTTCAGTATGGAGATAATGTCGCGCGAATTAGTTGCGCCCATCTGCTTTACCTCCCGTTATCATGTCTCTCAAACCGGCTATACGTCCTTTCAGACTCCAATCATACTCTCTGCCATCGACATCGAGTACAAATCCTCCGATAAGAGACTCGTCCTTCTCAAGCTTGAATTCCACCTGAGTCGCATCGTAATTCCGGCTAAGGAAAACCTTAAACTCTTCCAGCCTGGATTCATCCGGTCTGGTGACATAACGCAATACAGCGTTTATTTTCTCGTGATGCGCATTTACATACTCCCGATAATTTGATGCGATCTCTTCCAAGTATCCGATATCCGAGTATTTGCACAGCACTTTAATAAGATTGCGCATCTCGCCGTCAAATATCCTGTCGATCGCAGCATATTTGTTGCTGTTCGCAACCGTCGGATCTTCCAGTGCTTCCTTTAGCTGCGGATTTTCCCGAAATAATTTCAGCGTCTCCTCCACAGCCTCAACGGAGACATTTAAGGAATCCAATACCTTAATATACTTAATTGCTGTTAATGTCATGTTGTTTTCCTGCCTTCGCAAAAAAATCGTTGTACAGACTTGCATCTATCTGTGATCCGGCGGAATCGGCAACAATCTTTGCCGCTGCCATCACAGCGAGCTCAGCTATCTCACTTCTGGCATCTTCAAGGGCTTTCTCCCTATCGTTTTGTGCCGCGGTGTTAGCCTGCTCTATGATCTGTAAAGACTTGTCATTTGCTTCCTCGATTATCCTGTTGTATTCTTTCTGTCCGTTTTCTTTTGCGGTCTGGATAATCTGTTTTGACTCTTCTCTGGCATTTTGCAGAGAATCCTCATATTCTTTTTTCAGAGCGTCTGCCGCCTCCTGTTTCTCCTTGGCCGTATCAAACTGCTCATTGATCATCTGATTTCTCTTTTCAATGACATTCATAATGCGGTCAAAAAGGAACTTTTTAAATACTATGTACAGAACTATCAGGTTGATGATCACCCAGATAATTCCGGCATTTATCTCCAACATTACACATCGGTCCCTTCATTGATTATCTGGGTTTCCTACTGTCCCATAGTGAGTACGAGAATCGCAACAACGACTCCGTAGATAGCGGTCGCCTCAGCGAGCGCTGCTCCGAGGATAAGCGCTGCGGTGATCTTTCCGCTCGCCTCCGGCTGTCTTGAGATTGCCTCAACAGCTTTTCCCGTTGCAATACCAATACCAATTCCTGCTCCTATACATGCGAGTGCTGCAATACCAGCTCCAAGTGCTACAAGTGACATAATTTTTCTCCTTCTTTAATATTGTTTGTTGTTTCCGACTTTATCGTTTCTGTCTTTGTTACTTCTTTTTCTTCCTCTTCATCTTCCTCGACCGCCTCTCCTATGTATAGTGCAGTAAGGAATGCAAATACGAACGCCTGCAACAGTCCATCGAACAGATCGAAATATAAACTTGCAAACGCCGGCACGACTACAGGACATGCATATTCAATCATTTTCATGATCGCAAATGCTCCTATCATATTTCCCATAAGTCGCATGCAGAGTGAGAAAGGCTTGATAAACAGCTCAAGAATCTTGAGCGGGGTAACGATACCGACCGGCTTTGTAAATGATTTGAGCCATTTTTTAACACCTTTTTGTCTGATGGCCGCGTACTGTACAACGACAATACTCATGACCGCAAGTCCGATAGTTACGCTTACATCCTTCATCGGCGGTTTAAATCCAAAGATTGGAAGCACGTCCGCCACTCCTATAAATGTGATAAGACACATCAGATACGGCAGATAGATACGTCCGCCCTTGCCGACCAGTCCCTCAAAGAAACCGAGTCCTTTTTCGAGTAGTAACTCGATGGCAAGCTGAACCTTACCTGGATTCTTCACCTTAAGATTCCGGGTCGCAATAATAACAAACACGATGATGATCGCCGACACGATCCACAGGGTAACAATTGATTCTTTGAAAACCCAGAAATCGCCGTCGCCGATCTTGAACATCGTGACTGTCTCAAGCGCTTTGGATATCTCCTCCTGAAGGCTTACTTCATGAAACACCCGTCCAAAACACCTCCCTTATTATGATTTACTTAACCTGTTGCTTCTTATTTATTAAGTAACTATTAATTATATGCTCCGAAACAATTTTGTCAAGCTTTAAACACACACAGGAAATTTTTTTGATGAACCTCTTATTCCTTTGACTGTCTTATTATAGCCGCTGCCACTATACCCATCACCGCACCGGCGATCAAAACAAAGATTATGACCAGTATCCGTCCGCCTGCAAACACACTGGCATAGTAGGATTCATTCGCCTCGCTTTTCTTCACTGACGAGAAACTCCCGGCATTGGCAAAAAAGTACTCATCAACCTCCTGCTGTGTCACATTTCTAAGCTCAGGCCCCGAACCTCCGGTTCTGATCCCGACTCTGGCTCCATACATCAAACCTCCGGAGTAAAGTGTCGCATCCTTTTTGTCATCCTCTAAAAACAGATCGTCAGCTCTTCCGCCTTTTCCCGTATTGTTATATACCTTCATCACGCCCTGGATACAGATTCTGTAGACCCCGTCGACGAAGATACCGCCGCCGTCTTTGCCACAGCTGTTTTTAAGGAAATCGGAATCGATCAGATAAAGCTTATCATCGTTTACATATAATGCTCCGGCATAATTTCTTGCATTATTGGTTTCAAACCTGCCATTCCTTATAACAGTGCCATCATCCGTATTGCAGTATATTGCTCCACCCTCGTCTCCAGCCGAATTGTTGATGAAGGTGCAGTCTGTCATCGTAGTCTTTCCGGCATCCAGATAGATCGCTCCGCCATCATCATTGCAATAGTTGTCCATAAACAGACATTTCGTAAGAGTGATCTTGGTTTTTCCGCTGTCGGAAAAAATGGCGCCGCCGTAATCCTCGCTCATATTCCCCTTAAAAGACACTCCGTTAAGAACCGCTGTGCCTCCATCAAAGTAGATTGCTCCACCGTTGGTATTACCCTTGGCATCCCGGGTCAGATTCTTAAACACGTTCGTGTTGTTCATAACAAGCTTTGAACTTTTACCGTCAAGTTTTATGGCTCCGCCGCGGTCATTTGTCTGATTTCCGCAGATATTGCAGTCCTCCACGATAACCGAGCCGCCGTCCTTAATGTGGATACCACCTGCGCCGTCTTCACTGGCTCCGCCCATTATTGCGCCACCTGTCACATTGTATCCGTACAGATACTGCGCTTTATTCGGATTGGAGTCCTTCAAGGTAAGGACAGCTCCCTTTGCCACATTTATAACTTCCCCGTCATCATCCTGACTGTTTCCTCTCTGCCTGTCGATGTTATAACCGTTTAAGTCTATGGTTATCTTTTTGTTTCCGGGAACCCAGATATGTCCGTCGTCAAAGCAGTCAATCTTATCCTTTGATCCATCCAGTCCCGGAACGTGTTTCCTTTGGACATCCACGCCCAGATCATACTTTGAATGACTGTAGTTACTTCCGTTCATCGAGTGTTTGCCTTTCGATGTCCATGACTTCCA
>CAJOQF010000168.1 GCA_905236295.1 uncultured Eubacterium sp.
CTCTTGCTGAGATATTGTCTTTCTCAAGTTCTTTTGCTGCGTTTAACGCTTCGTTCACGCAAAGACCTGTAGCAATGATTGTCACATCACTACCATCTTTTATCTTGTTGCCCTTGCCCCACTCAAACTTGTAGGTAGCCTCATCATAGAGTACCGGCACAGCAAGTCTGCCGAATCTCATATAAACCGGTCCCTCAAACTCGTATGCAGCCTTTACCACTGCGCGAGCCTCAACATCATCTGCCGGGCAGATAACTGTCATTCCCGGAATGGTTCTCATAAGGGCAATATCCTCGTTGCACTGATGTGTTGCGCCATCCTCACCAACAGAAATGCCGGCATGGGTAGCTCCAATCTTTACATTGAGGTGCGGATATCCTATAGAATTTCTAACCTGCTCGAACGCACGTCCCGCAGCGAACATTGCAAATGAGCTTACAAACGGAACCTTTCCACATGTAGACAATCCCGCTGCTATACCCATCATATTTGATTCCGCTATTCCGCAGTCGAT
This sequence comes from uncultured Eubacterium sp., assembly GCA_905236295.1. Classification (GTDB taxonomy): domain Bacteria; phylum Bacillota; class Clostridia; order Lachnospirales; family Lachnospiraceae; genus Eubacterium_C. The sequence goes on from CAJOQF010000168.1 coordinate 515, forward strand.
AAATCTCTCAGGATGTGCTTTCTTAAACACAGCTGTTTTGGTAGCTCCCGCAAGATCTGCGTCGAGTACCACAATATTATCATGGCTTTCTCCGAGCTCTGCCAGAGCGTTGCCATAGCTCTCTCTTGTTGCTATCTTTTTTATCTCTGACATAACTCTTCACCAACCTTTCTCAACTCTTCCATAGCCTGCTCAAACTGCTCGTCATTAGGCGCTTTTCCGTGCCATTCTGCAGCATTCTCCATAAAGGATACTCCTTTACCCTTTATCGTCTTTGCGATAATGGCTGTAGGCATACCCTTGGTCTCTTTTGCCTTTTTGAATGCAGCTCTGATCTCATCAAAATTATGGCCGTCAATATTAATCACATTAAAATTGAATGCCTCAAACTTCTTGTCGATCGGATAAGGTGAGCAAACCTCATCTATTGCTCCGTCGATCTGAAGGTTGTTATTGTCAACAACCACTACAAGATTGTCAAGCTTCTTGAAGCCGGCAAACATAGCAGCCTCCCAAACCTGACCTTCCTGGATCTCGCCATCACCGCACATAGCGTATACGCGATAATCCTCATTGTCGATTTTTCCTGCCAGTGCCATTCCAACTGCTGCTGAAATACCCTGACCCAAAGATCCACTTGACATATCTACACCCGGAGTATGCTTCATATCCGGATGTCCCTGCAAGTATGAGCCAACCTTTCTGAGTGTCTCAAGATCTTTCTTCGGGAAGTATCCCTTTGCGGCAAGAGTAGAGTAAAGAGCAGGCGCTACATGTCCTTTAGACAGTACAAATCTGTCTCTCTTCGGATCCTTTGCCGTCTCCGGTGATACGTTCATCTCTTCAAAATACAGGTATGCAAAGAGATCTGCTGCAGAGAGAGATCCGCCCGGATGTCCGCACTTTGCACAATGAACGCCGGTAAGAATACCTTCTCGGATTTCATTCGCTTTTTTTTCAAGTTCCACGTTTTCCATATCATTCTCCTTTAAATCTCAGTCCGTCCCTCTAAAGCACGAAGAAGCGTGACCTCATCTATATATTCCAAATCTCCGCCAACCGGCACTCCGCTCGCTATTCGCGAAACCTTTATGCCCGTCGGTTTGATAAGTTTGCTGATGTACATTGCTGTTGTCTCGCCCTCAAGGCTGGAATTTGTTGCGATGATAACCTCATCCACATCTCCCTGCAACCGTCTCATCAATTCCGTTAGTTTGATATCCGCCGGCCCTATGCCAAGCATCGGAGATATCGCACCGTGCAACACATGATATACACCTTCATACTTTCCGGTCTTCTCGTACGCCGCAAGGTCTCTCGGATTTTCCACAACCATTATCTGCTTGTGGTTTCTCTTTTGATTTGCACATATCGGGCAGATTTCCTCGTCCGTCAAAGTCAGGCATTCTTTACAATAACGTATATTTTCCTTTGCGTCAACCATACTGTCTGCAAGTTCCCTCACCTTTTCTATGGGAATGCTCAGGATATGGTAGGCAAGTCTCTGCGCCGACTTTGTGCCTATTCCCGGCAGCGAGGACAGCTGATCTATCATCCTGCCAATGTATCCGTTGTACTGATCCATATATATAATCTCCTAGAACGGGAATCCTCCGCCAAGTCCCCCTCCGAGGCCTCCTGTTATCTTTGACATGGAGTCGGCAGAGAGTTCATCCACCTTTCTAAGAGCCTCATTTGCTGCTGCCATAATAAGATCCTCAAGCATCTCAATGTCTTCCGGATCAACTACTTCCTCAGCCAGTTTGACCTTGGTGATCTCTTTTTTTCCGGTCATCGTGATCTCGACTGCGCCGCCTCCTGCTGACGCCGTAACTTCCTTCTCTTCAAGCTCCTTAGATGCCTCCTCCATCTGGCGCTGCATCTTCTGAGCCTGTTTCATAAGATTTCCCATGTTTGCAGGCATTCCGCCCTGAAAACCGCCTCTTTTTGCCATGATTTTCCTCCTAATCCTCTTCTTCTGTTATTTCAAAACCGCCAAGTTTCTCGGAAATATCCTCCCGACTTAAAATACTCGGATAAAGCCTGTCGGTATTTTTATCATCTGAACTCTTCTTTATTATAATGTCAACATCTTTTTGTATATGTTCAGCAATTATCTTTTTGATCTCTGACAGGTTCGACTCCTCATTTGCCATAAATCTGTCGTACTCAAATGATCTGAACACCAGCATAAGCTTTCCGTCTTCGGAAAGTGTTGTACGCGCCTGTTTCAACTGCGTCTTTAATGACATCGTAAGTTCTGCCGTGATGCGATGCCAGTTTTGGGCAATCGCCTTGATCTCCTCCGGCAGAGCTTCCGGAAGCTTTACCTCCGGCTCTATATTGGCAGACGAGGTTGACGTAGATGCAGCACCCACGCCGGCTGCTCCTATCTCCCCTCTTTGCGCCATCTGCGAGACACTTCCCTCCACAAGCTTCGGCAAAGAATTCTCGAGCTGTTCTATCCTTCCTATAAGAGACCCGTAATCGTCCTCCATCTGTGGCTTGCAAAGCTTTATCACCGCCATCTCAAGAAGTATCCTCTTTTGAGATGAAAACCGCATCTGAGATGAGAGTTCTGAAAATACCCTTATATAGCGCATGATATCGGGAAGAGTGATATCCTTTGAAACCTCGACCATATCATGCAGTGCGTCATCTGAAATATCCAGCACTTCACCCATATCGGGATTTTCTTTTACCAGCATGACGTTTCTAAGATACCACGTAAAGTCTGAAACGAAAAGCCCCAATTCTCTTCCTTCGAAAACAATTTCATCCAGAAGTTCTATCGAAGCCTTGACTTCCCCGGCTATTATCTGTTTCAAAAATCTGCAGAACACCTCGTTGTCGACAACGCCCAAAATATCGAGTGCACTCTCATATGTAAGATCGGCTCCCATATTGAATGCCAGGCATTGATCCAAAAGACTCAACGCATCTCGCATCGAACCGTCGCCCATCTTGGCCACATATCGAAGCGCCCTCTCCTCGGCCTTCACTCCCTCAATATCCATCAATGACTTAAGACGATTTGCGATCACATCTATAGTGATGCGTCTGAAGTCATATCTCTGACACCTTGAAAGTATGGTTATAGGTATCTTGTTTACTTCTGTGGTGGCAAGTATAAATATTACGTACGACGGCGGCTCTTCGAGCGTTTTCAACAGTGCATTGAACGCCCCCGCCGAGAGCATATGAACCTCGTCTATTATATAGACCTTGTAGCTTCCCTCTGTCGGCGGGTATGATACCGCCTCCTTTATCTCTCTGATATTGTCGACGCCGTTGTTGGATGCCGCATCTATCTCTATGACGTTCATAGAGCGTCCTTCCAGTATGGATTTGCAGCAATCACACTCTCCGCACGGTTCACCGTCCTTAGGATTCTCACAGTTTACCGCCCTGGCGAGAATCTTTGCGATAGTTGTCTTTCCGGTACCACGGGTTCCGCAAAACAGGTATGCATGACCGAGTCGGCTCGCATTTATCTGATTCTTAAGTGTTGTAACTATATGATCCTGACCCTTGACATCCTCAAAAACCTTGGGTCTGAATTTTCTGTATAGAGCTGTATATGACATGTCTTACCTCACTTAGCCGCAATTGCGCTTTCTATCACACCCCACACAGACGGATCCTCAAATCCAAGCCTCCAAAATGCACAGCCCGCAA
>CAJOQF010000169.1 GCA_905236295.1 uncultured Eubacterium sp.
AAAGCAACAACCCATTATCTAACATACGTTCTGTGAATGTGTGTTCTTTTTTTGTACCCTCAATAGTCGAAATTTCCTATAAAGTAAGAAAAGCACCTCAAATTGAGATGCTTGTTAAATCAGTTCTTCCGTCCTATAAAGTTTCATCTGCGGAATCACGCTCCGCATCATTTCGAAGTGCTTATCATCTGTCCAAACCGGAATGTTATGTCTAATACTAATGGATGCAATTACAGCATCTGTAAAAGGAACTGTGACACCCCTTGTTCGATATACATAAAGTTGAGTGCCAAATACATTCCAATCACTTCCCACCAAATCGGCTGAGGTATAGCAAGATACAAAATCCAAAAGCTCTCGCTGATTCTTATCAGAATACGCTCCATGTAACAACTCAGCTCTTACAACACCGCAAAGGACAACCTCGTGTCTAGCAAATAAGCTGACTATCGGGCTGTTCTTTTCATCTGTTCGTATTGCCTTAAGAAAATCAATTACGACATTCGTATCTGCCAGCAAAATCATATCATGCTCACCTCACGCAGATCCCGAATAGCTTGTTCATCAATCTCTATGTTTTTCGCAAGAGTAAATGCGCGTTCCATTCGTTCATCATGGTTCTCATCAGTAAATTCAGGACCAAAGTCCAGCCCACTGTCTGCAATATCAGTCCGCTTCTGATCTTCGGGCTTAATGCTCATGACGAAGTTAATAACCTTCTGCTGCTCCGGTACCGGATAGGTTTTTGCCACGTCAAACGCTTTCTCTAGTGTCATCATACTCACCACACTCCTTTATCCGTCCTTTTTCTCCTTGGAATAGTATACCACAGAATCAGCTCGATCGGTACCCCGAAATAAAAGACCGATAGAGTAATTTATGGCTGCATATATAAAATACCTTCATTTTGTATAAAAGTAAAACAGCCCTGTTGATTTATACTTAAAATTGACCCGGGTCAGATTTACTTGACAATCTACAGGAGGCATTTCGCATATTACGGGTTTTCGACCTCCGACGTTGCGGAGAGCCATATTTCATGCTGATGGACGCAATAATAGCATCAGCAAAAGGAAGCGTTAATCCGTGTGTTCTATATTCATAGAGTTGATCGCCAAGAACTTTCCAATCGCCGTCTCCAAGATTAGCTTCGGCATACACACCTAGTGATTTGTGAAGTTCCCGTTGATTCTTCTTTGAAACAGCTCCATGTAGGAGTTCTGCCTGGACTACTCCCGGAATATATAATCGTGCGCATATAAAATTTGCGCATAGCGTTTTTGTGTTTCTTTATCATCTTTGCTCTTTCGAATGTCAATAAGTACGTTTGTGTCAATTAAAAGATTCAAATCATATTCCCTTCACGAAAGTCTGTTACTACCTGCTCATCAATATCTACATTCATGAATGAGTCAAGAAATGCATTCGCACGAGCTTTCCTCTCATTTTCTTCTGTGCTTGCTGAGATTGTAGAAATAAAGTTCATTATTAACGGTTCACGGTCATCCGGCAAAGACTGTAATCTATCAACTATTCTTTGTGTTACTGTAGAAGTCATATGAATCACGCTCCGTTTTAGGCTTATCTTACCATAGATCCAAGAAGATTTGTACGCCGAATATAAAAAGAGCTTCCGTAATATGAAAGGTATCGGAACAGAAATATATGCTGTCGCAATAACCTAATGAATTCCGTACAGAAGATAGCTTTTGATTTGGGGTATGATTTCCAGTTTTGTATGATTGCCAATGAGGATTTTAACAACCGTGTATTGCAGCCGATATTAAAGGTCAGCGGTGGCGTTTCTGAGGAAGAATTGACACTTTTGCAAGACAAAGGTTATTGTGGAAAGAATCTCGGAATCAGCTTTCCGTTGTTGGTTCGGAAAGACGACGAATACGATAAAGCTCGCTACTATGCCACTCCGCTAACCATCAATGGTGGGGAATATGTTCTTGGCGCACCTGCAAAAGTGGTGCGAACTCTCCCCGTCAGGATCTCTGGCGGGTTTCTTTTTGTTGTTCTGACCCACACAACCGATAGGAGAGAGGAAGAAACACGAATTATTCGCCAGAATTTGGGTCGGAAATCTGGTCTATATACAGAATCGGAGTAGAAAAGAAATCAGCATGGTTGCCTCGTCAGAACTTATAACAGTTTTAGATATTTATCTGCCTGATAAAGTGCAGCTACCGTATTATGAGCAAGAACCCTGTCTTTCGATACAAGTGTTGTCACCGGTGCTTCTGAATACTTATAAAACAAACTATCATGACCGACGCATAAACCTATAAGAATATTTAAGTCAGTCTTTTCATTATTCAAAAACTTTGCCTGCAATACGGGATTGCACATATTCACACCGGTGATATTGCAGCTCTTAGGTATTCCGATGTCTTCTTTTTTCTGTGTAGCGCACTTGCATGAGATACCGACCACTTCAAAGTTCTTTTTTCTCAATATTTTTGCTGCAACTCGCGCTTCGGAAATTAATCCGGCACATGTAGCAATTCCGATTTTTTTCGCACCAATTTTCCCGGCAAACTCCATGGTCTCTTCCATACGAGTCATTTTGCAATAATTCTCCGCCTCTGTTTCCGCCGCAGCAATTGCAATTGCTTTAATATCTTCTTTTTCGTATTCTGACATTGCGCTATTCAAAAGATCTTCTGATATATCTGCTCCGGGACAAAAATCAGGAAACCGCCCTTCTTCTTTGAGACAATTAACAACCCCGCAGTCAATACAGCTATTTTTCATTTGTGTTGTTCTCCTTAAAAAAATTCTTATCTAAGCGATCGGATTTGCCTTTAACCAATCAATTATATCCATGCTTTCGTATAACGGCTTTCCGTCAATAAATAGACAAGGAACCTGCTCCTTGCCTCCCACCTCGACAAGACGTTTTCTGTCATCGTCATTTTTATGGATATCGCGATATTCGATATCGTTCCTGCCGCTTTCTTCTATAAACTTCATGACTCTTCTGCAATATGGACACGAATCAAATTTAAACAACTCCAATTTCATATGCTCACCTTTCCTTTCTCTTCTCCGAAAACCTCCGGAAAATCCAATTGTTTTATCGCATCAATTGCTCGTTGATCCAATCTTATCCTCTGCAAATTGGGACATTACAAACAAAAAACTGCATACAACGGTACGGTTTTTAGGTTATTCTCGAATCCAAAATTTTTTGCAGATATCTTTATGGCATAGGGCGGATTATGCGATTTCATATAGCTTGCAAGACTTTTTGAATTGACGTTATCGGAACTTTTGACTTCAATCGGAATTACGTCACTATCTCGTTGTATTATGAAATCAATTTCGGAACCTCCGGCAAGCTCCCAATAATATGAATCGTAACCCAGTGAGCGAAGCTGCGTATTAACATAATTTTCGGCTAGTCCGCCCTTAAAGTCATTCATACTGTAGTCCATGTAAAGAATGTCGTCGGTTAGAACCCTGTTCTTTGCACATAACAATCCAACGTCGGACAAGTAAATTTTAAATGAATTTATATCAATATAGTTTTTCAAAGGTTTTTTTGCCTGATCAATACGATAGACTCGCGAAACGATTCCTGATAAAATCAACCATTCGATTGCATTTTCCAGCTCCGATGCACGCCCACCTTTTTTCACAAGTTTGTATTGAAATCGTGTATTCTTCTTTGAAAGCTGTGCAGTTATACTGTTATATGTCAAACGTGTTCTCTGAATTTCCGTTTTAGTATTATACTTGCTCATATCAGCGAGATAGCTCATTAGAATATCATCCTGTGTATGTCTGACAAGCAGATAATCTCCGGTCTCAGAAAACTTTGAAACACATTCCGGCATTCCACCGACTAACAGATATTTCCGGTATAGCTTATAACATTTATCATGCAATGCAGATGGCATTGGCAGATTATTCTCAAAGCAATCATGGATATTAGTCACAAGACTTTCCTCGCCTAAAGCAAGCATGAATTCTTCCATGTCCATTGGGAACATGGTCTTAAACTCAACCTTTCCAACCGGAAATGAAAACTCAGTTCTGTTTACAGCAACACCTAAAAGACTTCCGGCTGCAATTATATGATATTCCGGAGCTTGCTCACAAAAATATTTTAGAGAGGTCAGTGCGCGTTCACAAAGCTGTATCTCATCAAAAACGATTAAAGTCTTTTCTGTTATAAGCGATTGTCCGCAAATATGAGATAAAATCGGTATAAGCGCTGCCGGTTCTATGTTTTCATCAAATGTATTAGAGAGAGACGGGTCGGTCTCAAAATTAAAATATGCAACATTTTCATAGTGTTTACGCCCGAATTCTAAAATAGAATACGTCTTCCCCACTTGCCTTGCTCCTTGTAACACAAGAGGTTTACGGTATTTGCTTTTCTTCCATTGTACAAGATACTCCGTAATCTTTCGTTTCATATGCCTACCACCATCTTTGAATTAATGTGATTTTATCGCAAATGCATCATTGATTCAATGTGTATTTGCCATCATTTTTACATTAAAGCGAGAAAACAAAATAGCCGCCCGAGTCCTGAGAACACTTATGTCTTTCCAAGCGCAAGAGGGAGGTAGCGGTTATGATAAAGGTTGTAGATATGCGAAGAATCAGTTCGTCAAGCGCGTGACGGATTTCTGCAATGGCGAGTGTCCGACCCTACATTCTTACGTTGGGCGTTCTGAAAACGGCATAGCGGGCAATTTGACAAAATCGGCGTATGGGTTTATACTGTAGTCAATCATAACCACCGGCTCAGCCGGTGGTTTGCTCTGCGGCTATAAGCCGCTGTTACCTGCTTGCCTCTAAAGAGGCTCTGAAAAGTC
>CAJOQF010000170.1 GCA_905236295.1 uncultured Eubacterium sp.
GGCCTTGCGGTCGGGGATTTTTTGCGAAATTCTTTATTACTCGTTAAGTGATGTAATGTAATCGTCGATGGCAGTTGTGTTTACGTATGTCTGAGCAACTGTGTCGCTGTTTTGTTCAACCTTGCTCTTGAAGGAGAATACAGCCCATATAACGATGATTGCAATGATCGCGAAAGCGATGATATATGTGAGCGCACGCTCGAGCTTCTTTTTTGCAACAATCTGTTTTCTGTGTGTTTTTTCGTACTTGTGACGATCTACTTTTTCCTGACTCATATTACGATTCTCCTTTGTCTATGTTTTTAACAGATCAGATATGATCTGTTTGGTATAATAATCCAATGTTGTATGGATGACATTTGTAAAGTATACACTTTATTATTTTAAAAATCCAGTGATATTTTGCAGCCGGATAAAAAATTTTATTTGCTAAATCTTCTTATATAGATATAATATATTCTAGGTGATAATTTTACATGGAGGTGTGACATGAAAAAGATACTGATTGTCGATGATGATCCCATGATGTTAAAACTTGTCAGTAGGACATTGATGGATAAGTATGCCGTTTCATGCGCATCTTCGGGTGCAGAGGCTGTCGATATGATTCTTGACGACCTTCCCGATCTGGTTCTCTCGGATCTTCGTATGCCCGGCATGACAGGTTACGAACTCTTTGATGTAATCAAACAAAAGGGTATCAGCGATATTCCGTTTGTGTTTATGACTGCGGATGAGAGTGACGAGAGCGAGAGCAAGGGATTTGACAAGGGTGCAGCCGACTACATCAGAAAACCTATCAAATCCGCACTTCTACACAAGAGAATCGAGAGAATATTCCAGAATGTTGACGAGGCTGTCAGGCTGAGAGAGGCAGCCGAGACGGATATGATGACCGGTTTGCTGAACAAAGCAGCGGTTAACGAAGCGATAAGCAAGGTATGTAAGGATTCGGTCGGAGTGCTGTTTATCTTTGATCTCGATGATTTCAAGCTCGTAAATGACCTTTATGGACATGAGATGGGAGATAAGGTTCTGATCCGTTTCGCCGAGCTTATCAAGTCGATAACAAGAACCGGCGATATTGTCGGAAGAATGGGCGGAGATGAGTTTATCGCGTTCTGCCACAATCTGCAGAATGAGGCTGTTATCCGGAAAAAGGTCATATATCTCAATGATGAGATAGTAAAATCGTGTAAAGAGTTCATGGGTGAGGATATGAACATTCCGATAGGATGTTCGGTCGGAGCGGCTTTAGCCAACGCCGACGGCAAGGATTTCAACGATCTGTTCAAGCGTGCGGATGCCGCAATGTACTTCACTAAACAGGGCTCAAAGCACGGATACAATATCTTCAAGGAAGATGACCGCATACAGGGTGAGAGCGATGTATCCAACAGCTTTCAAAGTATACGCAAGATTTTCGGCGAGAGAAATATCGGCATGGGAGCATGGGTCGCTGACAAGGAACAGTTTGCAGCCGTCTATAAGTTTTTGAACAGGTTTTTGCACAATTATCCCTGGGATATCAGGATATTATCATTTGTTTTATCTGCAGAAGATGAAACGGATATAGAACGATACACGGATAGATTCATTGACATCGCTAAGCAGATTATGCGAACCAGCGATATCATTTTAAAATACAATAAGAACTGTGTGCTGATGATGCTTATGAAAGTGGACAATGTCAGCATAGATGTTCCTGTATCAAGGGTAATTGATGCATGGAACAAAGAATGTGACCGAGATATCGAGATCCTGTATGAATCTGTGAGTCTCGACGGGAAGGAGAAGGAAACTGATGAGTAAAGCTGATGAAATATTTGTTGATATGTGCAATTCCATTCTAAACGAGGGAACGAGCACCGAGGGCGAGAAGGTACGACCGCATTGGCCGGACGGAACCGCCGCCTACACCATCAAGAAGTTTGGAGTTGTAAACAGATATGATCTAAGCAGGGAATTTCCGGCTCTGACGTTGAGAAAGACCGCATTGAAATCAGCCACCGATGAGGTGCTCTGGATCTGGCAGAAAAAGTCAAACAACATAAATGACCTGAATTCACATATATGGGATGAGTGGGCAGATGAAGATGGCTCTATAGGTAAAGCGTACGGCTATCAGATGGGCAAAAGATACGTTCATCACACCACAGATACGATAGACAAAACGCTTAAAGATACCTATCCGTCCATTCTCTATGACGAGAACAGGTCGGGCAGGGGCGGACAGTACAATGTCTGGCTTGACCAGACCGATGGAATAATCTACGATCTTAAAAACAATCCTTTTTCAAGAAGGATAATGACAAATATCTATGCGCATGATGATCTTCACGAGATGAATCTCTATCCCTGTGCGTACAGCATGACATTCAATGTCACACAAAAAAAGGGCGATGACAGGCTGACCTTAAACGGCATATTAAACCAGCGATCACAGGATGTACTGGCGGCAAACAACTGGAATGTATGCCAGTATTCCATGCTGCTTATGATGATCGCACAGGTGTGTGATATGAAAGTTGGCGAGTTCGTACATGTGATCTCCGATGCGCATATATACGACCGTCACGTCGACATCATTAAAGAACTCATAAAAAGAGAGCAACACCCGGCGCCGCGAGTCAGTCTGAATCCGGAGATAAAGGACTTTTATAAATTCACGACAAAGGATATAATCGTGGAGGATTATGTAACAGGAGAGCAGATAAAGGATATTCCTATTGCTATCTGATGTTATGGACTTCGCGGATTGTTGATCCGGATAAAAATATGATATGGTAAGGAGACAGACAGTTGAATCTTATAGTTGCAGTAGATAAGAACTGGGCGATCGGGCTCGACAACAAGCTTTTGGTCAGTATACCGGACGATATGAAATATTTCAGACAGCATACGGTGGGCAAGGTTATCGTGATGGGCAGAAAGACCCTTGAGAGCTTTCCGGGCGGTCAGCCTTTAAAACAGCGAACAAATATTGTGCTCACTCAGGATAAGAGCTACAAGGCGCCTGAGGGAGTTGTCCTTGTCCACAGCCTGGATGAGCTTGATGAGGAGATTTCAAAATATCCTTCCGAGGATATATATGTCATAGGAGGAGAGAGCATTTACAAACAGCTTCTCGACAAGTGTGACGTGGCTCATATCACCAAGATTTACTATGAGTATCTCGCGGACGCACACTTCCCGAATCTCGATGATATGGACGAGTGGAAGATCACTGCGACGAGTGAGGAACACACGTATTTCAACCTTGAATACGAATTTCTGAAATACGAAAGAATAAAATAGTTTAACAAAAGTTTGGTAATTAAAAATGGAAAACTTTATATTCAGTATCAACTCCACCATGCCGATCTTTCTGGTGATGCTGGTCGGATATTTTCTGGGCAGGATAGGAATACTAAATGAGAGCTTCGCCAATGTGGCAAACAAGTTCAATTTTAAAGTTACCCTGCCGGTTCTTTTGTTTAAGGATCTTATGTCGGTCAATATCCGTGAGATTTTTGATCTCAAATATGTTCTGTTTTGTGCGATAGCAACCAGCGTTTGTTTTTGGTCAGTGTGGGGAATAGCAAAATTTGCGTTGAAAGACAAGTCCCTTATAGGAGCGTTTGTACAGGCATCATTTCGTTCGAGCGCTGCGGTGATGGGGCTTGCATTTATTCAAAATATATACGGTGAATCGACAGCCGGACCGCTCATGATAATAGGAGCCGTTCCGCTCTATAATATCTATTCCGTCATAGTTCTGACTTTTGAAGGAGAGGAAGCATCCGACGGCATTCCATTTAAAGACCGAATTAAAAAATCAGCAATAAATATACTAAAGAATCCGATCATTATAGCAATCGTTTTAGGAATCATAGTCGCCCTTATCGGTATTGATTTCCCGACAATGATAGA
>CAJOQF010000171.1 GCA_905236295.1 uncultured Eubacterium sp.
ATCAATCTGAAGAAGCTCACCAATCATAGTTGCTTTAGAAACTCTTGCCATTATGTTTACTTCCTTTCTAAATTTTATCTTTTCAGATAATAACATGTCTATTAAAAATAAGCAATTAGTGTGCGAATATTTGTGCAATTATATTTGATGCAATCTATATACAAATGTAATAAAGGTGAGTTTTAAGCAACTGACTAATTTGTGTACACAATTTAAACTTTTGTTAGGGTTTTTCAACGAGAGTTAGTTATATAAAACCTGAAAAGCCTTATTTTATCGGTATTTTTAAAAGTACAATTTTGTTCTTGATTTAGACACAATTTAGGTGTATGATTTACTCATCTAGTAAAAGATGATAATAAATATCATTTAGTAAATAAGGAGGATTTTTAATTATGGCATATGTAATTTCTGATTCATGCGTATCTTGTGGTACATGCGAGCCTGAGTGTCCAGTAGGAGCTATCTCACAGGGCGATTCACAGTTCCAGATTGATGCTGGCGCTTGTGTTGAGTGTGGTACTTGTGCAGGTGTTTGCCCAACAGGAGCTATTTCACAGGGCTAATTAAAGCAAATAACAAAAGAGTTTCGCGAAAGCGGAACTCTTTTTTATTTGCTTTAATTAGATTATAAAAAAAGTCCAAGAATAATCTTGGACTTTTACTTTTATAATTGTGCAAGTGACTGAATTGCATTGCCACTAACTATTGTTTCGTAGTGTTCTGACATGTATTGGTCTGTGCCCACTACAAAGTTTTGTTGATCAGAGTACTCTGAGAGAATGTTGCAAACCTTGTTGTATACCTCTGGGGTATCATCTGATTTGCTCACTACTAAGTAGTACTGATTATCAAATGGACTCTTGTATAGAGAATTTTTGCCAGTGTAAAACTTTCCAAGTATGTAAGAAAGCTTGATAACATCATCAAGTGTCTCGAATACGAACATCTTTGTGATGTCCACAGGTAAGCCTTTTTCAGCAGCCTTTTCTGGTGAAGCGGCGATTGCTTCCTGTGCCTTTTCAAGTAGACTGTTGAAAATATTTAGAATATCATCTGCAGCAGCCTGGTTGAATTGCTTGGCAGGAGTAGTGTTTGTAACGTCGCTCTCCTCATCGTAATCCTCATCGTCTTCTGAAAATCTAGAAAAACGAGTATCTAATTCATCAGGATTTTCTACCTTTGTAACAAGTAAAACAATTGATTCTGATGAAAGAGGAATTGCTTCTATCCTTAGTGGAATATCCTCGGCCTCGAAACCGTACTGGTATGAAGCCTGTTCCATTAGTTCTCTAAATAATTCTCTTGCCTTAGCTGAGCCATAGGCTAACTCAGAAAGTTTGATATGACGGCTTATTAAATCTTCTCTAGAAAGAATGCATCTGATCTGGTTCTCGTTGATTTTTTCTATTTTCATAAAATCACCTCCCGAATCAATATAGATGCGAATAGTCGCTTTTCTTTACATGGATTATATATATATTATATCGGAAAGTAAAGGAAAGAAACTATAAAAAAGGTGATAAAAGTATAAAATTTTTATTAAATGAAATAGTTATAAAAATGTGAGGATTAAAAAATAATGCTTGCAATATAATTTTTACTGTGATATAAATTTATTCGCAAGATGCTTTTTTCAATATTTGGAAGGAGCGGATACAATTGATAAATATCGATTTGGATGACAAGTACGAAGTGATTCGAACACTGCATCAGTCAGCAGCTACAGCAGTTATTCTTGTCAGGCACAAAAAGATAGGAGCACTTAGGATTCTTAAGGCTATTTCAAAGGCCAGTCCTAATGCGAACAGCATCCTATCCGAAGCAAATCTTTTACAGGGGATTAATTCATCCCTGTTTCCCACCATTTTTGAAGTAGAAGAAAATGAACAGTTCTATTATTTGATTGAAGAATACATAGACGGATTATCTTTACGGGAGTATTTATTGTGCAACAAAATCACTAAAGAAGAGTTGATTGAGTTTGCAATAAAAATATGTGAGCTAATAGAAATTTTGCATACAGCAGGAAACGAGCCGATGTTATATCGAGATATGAAGCCTGAACATGTGATTATGCAGGATGGAAAGCTTAGACTTATTGATTTTGG
>CAJOQF010000172.1 GCA_905236295.1 uncultured Eubacterium sp.
AATCCGTTTCCAAATATGCAGTCAACCACAACCTCGAACTCAGAAGCCATAGCTTCGTCAAAATCGATTTCAGTGATCTGATATTTTCTAAGGATATCAAGCTGCTTTTTAGTCTCCGGCGTGGCTTTCTTTTCATCACCGACAAGGCAGGTACAGACTCTGTAGCCCTTAAGGTAGAGAATCCTTGCAGCCGCAAATCCGTCCCCTCCGTTGTTGCCCGAGCCGCAGACAAAGAGAATATTTGAGGGGTGATCAAACTTTTCCTCAATAGCAGAAGCGACACCCAGTGCCGCCTTCTCCATCAAAATCAGTGAATCCACTCCATAATATTCTATCGTCTTAAGGTCCGCCGCCTTCATTTCTTTGGAATTAAGCACACTAATCATAAGCTTATCCTTTCGACTCAGTGTTAAAGTTCTCTTTCTTGGCTTCCCCGGCGCCGTCACCGGAAGTCTGTTTCACACCTTCCTCAGGTTGTTTGAGCTCGAATCCCTCGTCATAGTTGATGTCGAAAACATCCAAAACCTCGGGACCAATTATCGCATTCATGTACGAAAACATTTCTTTATTCTTTAATTCACAGAACTGTTTTCTTATGATATTCTTCTTTAATTCGACCCTTATCTTGTCTATCCACTCTCCGATAGAAGTCGCCTCACCCGCATTGGCGTGAAGCTTATCATAGCAAAAACTCATGGTATCAAGCATAAGCTCGAGGTTGACATCCGAGAGTTGATCCGGGATCTCAAGGAGAGTATCGTTTGCCTTATCGATCTTTTCGTTCAGTTCCTCTATGAGACGTTTGCTCTCATCGAGCTTCATCTCCTCGACACTGTTCGTTTTCTCCGTGCCCTCCATATTTCCGACTATGCTCTTCATCATGTCGTTTTTGAGTTTTTTGTATTCTTTGATCTCGCTTTTTACAGCAGCCTGGCGTTTCAGAAGATCATTTAGCTTTAATTCAAGGTCAATAATCTCCTTGGGCTTTTTTTCTCCCGCGAAGATATGATGCCATTTGTGATCTAAGACCAGCAAGGGTATTTTTTTGCCGTTTAATGATTGCTTGAATTTATTGATGTCAACAGGCATATCTACTCCTCCGTATGCTTCTTGGATAACATATAAGACAGCTGCATGAGACTGTCGGCGAGGTGGACATTTTGCACCACAACATCATCCGGCACCTCAAGGTCAACATGAGCGAAATTCCATATTGCCTTAACCCCCTTGTTTACCACTATCTGCGCAACGCGATTTGCCTCTTCTTTCGGAAGTGTCAAAGCGGCAATATCGACCTCATGAGTATCGATGAACTCCTCGATCAGGTCTGAAGAATAGATTTCTATATCTCTTATCTTCTTTCCGACGACATCCTCTCTTATATCAAAAAGTCCCACGGTTACAAAGCCTCTTTTTTCAAACTTTACATAGTTTGCCAGTGCATGTCCGAGATTTCCCGCTCCCAAAATGATAAGCTTGTGTGTCTCGTCGAGACCCAGTATCTTTCCTATCTCCTGGTACAGGTATTTTACATTATATCCGTAGCCCTGCTGTCCGAAGCCACCGAAATTATTGAGATCCTGTCTTATCTGCGATGCGGTAACCTTCATCATATTCGAAAGTTCCTTGGACGAGATCCTCTCTATGCCCTCATCCAGCAGTTCTCCCAGATATCTGTAGTATCTCGGCATTCGCCTTATTACTGCCTGCGAAATGTTTTCTTTTGAATTCAACTTGTCCATCCCCCTAGATTATTGATCAGGAATTTAATTCTTCCCACTCCTCGTACAAAGCTTCAAGTTTCGTGTTAATCTCATTTAAGCGTCCGGTAAGTTCATTGAGTTTTGCCGAATTCGTGGCCACCTCCGGGCGCGACATCTCCTCTTCAATCTCGGATGACTCTGTCTCCTTTGCGTCGATCTCCTCTTCAAGAGCCTTTATACGGTTCTCACGCTTTTTGTTGAGCGCCGCCTCCTCCTTGCTCTTCTTCCAGTCATCCTTCCCTTTTTGTTTCTGCTCAGAAATCTCCCTGCCTTTATCAGCGGATCTATCGTCAGCGATAAACCTCTTTAGCAGGTCATCCTTCTTCTCAAGATAATAATCATAATTGCCCAAAAACTCAACCATCGACTCCGAAGTGAGATTGAGGATCCTGTCAGCAGTCTTGTTTATGAAATATCTGTCATGGGAAACATATAAAACAGTTCCCTCGTAATTTTGAAGCTGCTCTTCAAGTATCTCTTTTGAGAGGATGTCCAGATGGTTTGTAGGCTCATCAAGGATAAGGAAATTGGCTCTTGTAAGCATGAGCTTTGCAAGCATAAGCCTTCCTCTCTCTCCTCCGCTCAAAGCCGAGATCGATTTAAAAACTTCTTCTCCCGTAAATAAAAATGCAGCAAGAACATTTCTTTTGTAGGTGTCGGTCAGATCCGGAAAATCGTCCGAGATCTCCTCAAAGATCGTCTTGGTCTCGTCTAGGTTTTCCTGTTCCTGATCATAGTAAGCAATGCTGACTCCGGTGCCTATCTTTACGCTTCCGGCATCCTGATCTACCAGAGAATTGATCATCTTTAGAATTGTCGATTTTCCGGTTCCGTTTGCCCCTATGATAGCAACTTTTTCACCTTTTTTTATCTCAAAGCTGATATTGTTAAAGAGAACCTTGTCCCCATATGCCTTTGACAATCCGGCACAGTCAAGCACATCTTTTCCGCTCGCATCATCTATCTCAAACGAAAATCTCATCTTCGCGTTTACTTCGAGCGGCTTTTCGATCACTTCCATCCTTTCGAGAGCTTTCATCCTGCTCTCGGCTCTCTTTACGGACTTTTCTCTGTTGAAACTTTTCAGCTTGTCTATGACAGCCTGTTCGTGTTCAATCTTTGCCTGCTGGTTCTCGTATGCTCTCTGTAAAGCCTTTGTCCTCTCCTCGCTCTTTGTTATATAGTCCGAATAATTACCGGAATACTGCGATATTCTTTTGTTTGCGATCTCAACCACGGTGTTTGCGATCCTGTCGAGGAAGTAACGGTCATGCGATACGACGATCGCAGTTCCCTTATAATTCGATATATAGGTTTCGAGCCAGCTTATGGACTCAATATCCAAGTGGTTTGTCGGCTCGTCAAGAATAATGAGATCCGGCTCGGAGACCAACAATTTTGCTAGGGAAACCCTGGTCTTTTGCCCTCCGGAAAGCTGACCGCAGCGTGTGTAGAACTCGGATTCCGAAAATCCGAGTCCCTTTATGATACCTGTTATCTCACTTTTGTATGAGTAGCCGTCGAGAGAGCGGAATTCGTCCTCAAGCCTGTGGTACTCATCCATATAAGACTCGAGTTCATCCCTTGCGACAGAGGACATATTCTCCTCCATCTGTCTCAGGCGATTTTCCATCTTAATGAGGTATTCCTTTTCTTTTTCAACTTCCTCATAGATAGTGGAACTCTCGTCCAATGCAGTGTGCTGGGCGAGATAGCCGATAGTGATATCCTTAGCTGTAGTGATATCACCCGAATCCGCCTCCTCCATCCCGACTATCATCTTAAGTAGGGTGGACTTACCCGCTCCGTTTATACCGACTATCGCGGCCTTATCGTGATCATTTATTCCGAATGATCCACCGGTTATGATCTCATTGTCTCCAAATGATTTTTTTATGTTACTAACGTTTAATATCATTACATCAACTTTTCAAGTTCGCCGCGGATTGCCTCGATAAACTCTTTTGTATCGAGAATCTGCGGATCCTTCATCGTGGTTATACGCGCGAGATCTCCTGACATTTTGCCCGAAGCCACAGTGTTAAGGCATGCCTCTTCAAGCTTGCCTGCAAAAGCTACGAGCTCGTCATTTGACGACATCTCACCGCTCTTTTTGAGAGCTCCTGTCCACGCGTAGATAGTTGCGATCGGATTGGCGGATGTCTTCTCGCCTTTCAGGTGCATATAGTAGAGATCCTGTATGGTGCCGTGAGCAGCTTCATACTCATAGTAACCGTGCGGTGAAACCAATACTGAGGTCATCATCGGCATAGAGCCAAAAGCAGCTCCGATCATATCGCTCATGACATCACCGTCGTAGTTCTTGCAGGCCCAGATAAATCCACCCTTTGATAGAATGGTCTTTGCAACGGCGTCATCTATCAGCTTGTACTGATAGTTTATGCCTGCCTTTTTGAAGCTTTCCTTGTACTCGTTTTCATACAGATCCTCAAAAATATCCTTGAATGTGTGATCGTACTGTTTTGAGATCGTATCCTTTGTCGCAAACCAGAGATCCTGCTTCGTATCTATGGCGTACTTAAAGCAGCTGTGCGCAAAGCTGGTAATGGAAGCGTTGAGGTTGTGCTCACCCCTTACGACTCCCGGTCCCTTAAACTCATGAACCGTGGTTTTCTTAACTGTGCCGTCCGGCTTTGTGTAAACAAGCTCAACCGTTCCTGGCTCATCAATCACCATCTCAACCGAACGATAGAGATCGCCGTAGGCATGTCTTGCTATAGTGATCGGAGACTCCCATCCTTTGACGTTTGCATCTATTCCCTTTGCAACGATAGGTGCGCGGAATACCGTACCGTCGAGGACCGAACGAATAGTGCCGTTCGGGCTCTTCCACATCTCTTTTAAGTCATACTCCTTCATGCGAGCCGCATTCGGAGTGATGGTTGCGCATTTTACAGCGACCTTGTACTTCTTTGTCGCCTCGGCAGCATCTACAGTAACCTGATCGTCGGTCTCGTTTCTGTTCTTCAGTCCGAGGTCGTAGTACTCTGTGTCAAGCTCAACGAACGGTGAAAGGAGCTCATCCTTTACAAGCTGCCAAACGATACGTGTCATCTCATCGCCGTCCATTTCGACGATCTTTTGCGTCATTTTTATCTTATCACTCATTCCTGTTACCAATCCTTATATTCTTTATTTATATCAATGTCACCTCGACAGGCTAAGTGACCTGCCTTAACCCTTAACCACAAAGTTAATTATCCTTCCCGGAACGTAGATCTCTTTTACCACGTTTCCGAGTTTGTCGCCGAGCGCCTCGCGTCCAACCTTCAATGCATCGTCCTTTGAAATGTCCTTTGCAACGCTGACTGTCGCTTTTACCTTTCCGTTTATCTGTACCGGAAGCTCGATCTCGTCGTCAACGGTAAGAGCCTCGTCGAATTTCGGCCATCCCGCCTTGAATACAGTCTCTGTGTGTCCAAGTAAAGCCCAGAGATCCTCAGCGATATACGGAGCAAACGGTGCAAGCAGTATCACGTACGCCTCTATGGTCTCCTTGTCAACTCCACCCTTTTTCATCATGTCATTTAAGGTGTTGTTGTACTCCATAAATCCTGATACAACAGTGTTTAAGCTGAAGGTCTCAAGTCTGGTTGTTATGTCCTTGATAAGCTTATGTCTGATGCGTACAAGTTCCTTTGTAGGCTCTGCAGGGTTTTCAATAACCGCAGTAGCGAGCTTGTAGAATCTGTTCAAGAACTTGTAGACTCCGTCAATTCCTCTGTCGTCCCACTCTGAGTCAAGCTCCGGCGGTCCCACAAAGAGCTCATAGAGTCTCAGGGAATCACATCCGTAATCGCGTACAAGATCATCAGGGGATACTACATTGCCCTTTGATTTTGACATCTTGATACCGTTCTTTCCGGTGATCATTCCCTGGTTGAAGAGCTTTGTAAACGGCTCCTCGAAACCTACCACACCTATATCATATAAGAATTTGGTGTAGAATCTTGAGTAGAGGAGGTGAAGTACAGCATGCTCCACACCACCGATATACATATCAACAGGGAGATACTTGTCTGCCTTCTCCTTTGAAACGAGCTCGTTTTTATTCTTATTGTCAATGTATCTGAGGAAATACCATGATGATCCTGCCCACTGAGGCATGGTATTTGTCTCTCTCTTAGCATCCGCTCCACAGCAAGGACATTTCGTGTTGACCCAGTCTGTGATGTCCGCAAGCGGTGACTCTCCCGTTCCGGTCGGCTGATAGCTTTCAACCTCAGGCAAGAGAAGCGGTAACTCCCCCTCCGGTACGGGTACATTGCCGCACTTCGGGCAGTGTACTATCGGAATCGGCTCACCCCAGTAACGCTGACGTGAGAATACCCAGTCGCGAAGCTTGTAATTGGTGGTTGCTCGTCCTATACCCTGTTTCTCGATCATAGACGGAGCTTCTTTCTTGAGGACTGCAGACTCCATTCCGTTCCAGTCTCCGGAATTGATCATGGTTCCGGAAGCCTCGGTGTAAGCCTCTGTCATATTCTCGATCTCTTTTCCGTCTTTTGCGATAACCTGTACTATCGGTATATCAAATTTCTTTGCAAACTCAAAATCTCTGTCATCATGCGCCGGAACACACATGATCGCTCCGGTACCGTAATCCGCAAGGACATAATCAGAAAGCCAGATAGGAGTCTTTGCTCCGTTTATCGGATTTATCGCATAGCTTCCGGTAAATACACCAGTCTTTTCCTTGCCCTGAAGTCTGTCTACAGAAGACTTCATAGATGATTTGTATATATAATCTTCAACCGCAGCCTTTGTCTCGTCGGTTGCAAGCTTGCTTGCCAGTTTATGCTCAGGAGCAAGCACCATAAATGTTGCTCCGTAGAGAGTATCCGGTCTGGTTGTGTAGACCGTGATGACCTCATCTCTTCCGTCAACCTTGAACTCAACCTCTGCACCCTGGCTCTTTCCGATCCAGTCAGCCTGCATCTTTTTAACCTTTGCCGGCCAGTCGAGTGTGTCAAGATCGTCGAGGAGTCTGTCAGCGTACTCCGTGATCTTTAACATCCACTGTTTTAAGTTCTTCTTTGTAACCTCACTTCCGCAGCGCTCGCACTTTCCGTCAACGACCTCCTCGTTGGCGAGTCCGGTCTTGCAGGAAGGACACCAGTTGATCGGCATCTCCTTCTCGTAGGCGAGTCCTTTTTTAAACATCTGAACAAAGATCCACTGTGTCCACTTGTAAAACTCAGGGTCTGTGGTGTTTACTTCCATGTCCCAGTCGTAAACTGCAGAGATCTCTTTGATCTGTTTTTTGATGTTTTTAATGTTCTCATTTGTGGATTTCTCAGGATGAACTCCCATCTTTATGGCGTAATTCTCAGCCGGGAGCCCAAACGCATCCCATCCCATCGGATGGATAACGTAATGTCCGTTTAATATTTTGTATCTGCTCCAGACATCAGATATAACATATCCTCTCCAATGTCCGACATGAAGTCCGTTTCCGGACGGATACGGGAACATGTCCAGGCAGTAATATTTCTCCTTTTTCCCGTCATCTTCGTTTACGGGATTCTCTTTCCAAAAGTCTTTGATTTTCGCTTCGATTTCAGCGTGATTATATGTTCTTGCCATACAATTATTCTCTCCAATCTCTTCTATCACTTACATACTTCAAGGATTGCAAGAAAAATCAATTTCCCACAATCCTTGTTAATAACTATATCACATAAATTTAATTATGCAATCACTCTTTGTTTTGAGCAGCTTCAACCTGCTTCTCCTGAATGTCGGAAGGTGCCTGTTCATAACGCGCAAACTCGTATGAGTAATCACCGCTTCCACCTGTCATAGAGCGAAGATCCATGGTGTATCCGAAAAGCTCCATATACGGAATATCTGCGATTATCTCCTGCTTTCCAAAATCCGTAGGATTCATACCGAGCACACGTCCTCGTCTCTTGTTGAGATCTCCCATGACATCTCCGGTGTACTGATCCGGAACAACAACCTTGAGACTTGCAATAGGCTCAAGCAGTACAGGATTCGCTTCCATAAAGCCCTTCTTGAATGCCCCGATAGATGCGGTCTTGAATGCCATCTCAGAAGAATCGACCGGATGGTATGATCCGTCATAGAGCTCTGCCTTCACTCCGACTACCGGATATCCGGCAAGCGGTCCTGCCAAAACTGCCTCAGCTATACCCTTTTCAACCGCCGGGAAGTAGTTCTTCGGAACTGAGCCTCCAACTACTGTCTGTGTGAACTCGTACGGCTCGTCAAGGTTGCCGCTTGGCTCGAATGTCATCTTTACATGTCCGTACTGTCCATGTCCGCCGGACTGTTTCTTGTATTTGTACTCCACATCCGATTTCTTGCGGATAGTCTCCTTGAAGGAAATACGAGGTCTGTCGAGAGTGATCTCTACCTTGTATTTTTCCTTGAGAGTGTTGACCACAACATCGAGATGCTGCTCTCCGAGTCCGTAGATGAGTGTCTGTCCGTTTGCAGAGTCGTTTACGTTCTTTACAGTGAGATCCTCCTGCATGATCTTTGCGAGAGCCTGAGATATCTTATCCTCATCACCCTTGTTGACTGCGGTATATCTTCTGTATGTGTAAGGCTTCGGAATGGATGCCTTGGTGTAGATTATCGGATTTGACTTGGTAGAGAGCGTGTCCGTAGTGGATACGTTGTTTAATTTTGCAAGTGCTCCGATATCTCCGGCATGGAGCTCTGAGACTTCCTCAGGCTTGTTGCCTCTGATAACATATACTTTTCCGATCTTTTGCTCCGTGTCTGTGTCGTGGTTGTAGAGCAGGTCGTCTGTCTTTATGACTCCGGAATTGACCTTTATAAGTGAGTATTTTCCGATGAACGGATCAACTATCGTCTTAAATACATAAGCGCTCTTCGGTTTTGCGAAATCGTAATCCGCCTCGAACACCTCGTTTGTCTTGACATTGATCCCGGCAACCTTTAATCTGTCCGGTCCCGGAAGGTATTTGATAATGTCTGAAAGAAGTGTGTACATACCTCTTGCCATGGTGTTTGATCCCATGAGAACCGGTATGATAGAGCCATCGGCAACATTTACTCTGAGTGCCTGTCTGATCTCATCCTCCGAGAACTCATCACCTGCGAAGTATCTGTCCATAAACTCCTCGCTTGTCTCAGCTACCGCCTCAAGCAAAGCTTCCCTGCAGATTCCGAGGTTTTCCTGTGAATAGTCAGGTACCTCTCCCTTGTCAACTCCGCCATTTTCGTTCCATCGTTTTCCGGTCTGCTGAACAACATTTACATATCCGACGAACTCTCCGTTCTCACGGATCGGAAGGTGAAACGGAGCTATCTTCTTGCCATAGAGATCCTGAAGATCCTGAACTACCTGTCTGAAACTTGCATTGTCATCATCCATCTCCGTAACGAAAACCATGCGCGGAAGCTTGTACTTTTCACACATTTCCCATGCGCGTCTGGTACCAACCTCTATTCCTGATTTTCCGGACACAGTGATGATCGCGGCATCTGCAGCACTGACCGCCTCCTCAACCTCGCCTGCGAAATCCAGATAACCCGGGGTGTCCAAAAAATTGATCTTAACTCCCTCCCACTCTATCGGTATGATCGAAGTATGGATCGAAAGCTGTCTCTTTACCTCCTCTTTATCGAAATCACTGAGCGTATTGCCGGACTGGATAGTCCCCATACGGGTCGTGATCCCTGAGAGGTAGGCGAAAGCTTCAACCAGGGATGTTTTGCCGCTGCCGTTGTGTCCGAGCAAAGCGACATTTCTGATTTTGTCAGTTGTGTATATATTCATTTTGCACCTCCTAAAAGTATTCTGTTTTTATCGAATAATTATTATCCGCAAACTATGTAATATCATACCTTACATCAGTTTATTACGCAAGCTTACGGCTGTACTTTTTATTCATCTGGATCTGAATTAACGTCGGGTCCGTAGTAGACCATTCCAAGCATCGTTATGTCGTCAAACTGCGGTGCATCTCCGACGAATTCATCAACATCTTTCTTCAAAGCGTGAAGGAGATTATCCATGCCTTTGTCCTTGTTATTATTGAGGGCATTTATCATCCTCTCTGTGCCGTAGAGTTCATTGTTTGCGTTTGTCGCCTCAGCAACACCGTCAGTGTATACAAACAATTCGTCATTCGGGAACATTTCGAACTCATGCTCTCTGAACGGAATTCCCTCTAAGGTGGCAACTGCCGGAGAATGCTTGTATTCGACGAGCTCATAATCTCCGCCGGCACGTCTGATAACGGGATGCTCATGTCCTGCGTTTGCAGCCATTCCCTTACCTGTTGAAATCTCAAGTATTCCAAGCCATACCGTAACAAAGAGTTCAGCTTCATTTCCCTCACAGAGCTGGTCGTTTACAAATCCGAGTATCTCCGAAGGGCTCCCGCCCATCTGTGCCCTGTTCTTTATAAGAGTCTTTGCGATGACCATAAACAGCGCAGCCGGAACTCCCTTGCCGGAAACGTCTGCCATAACCATTGCAAGGTGATCATCATCCACAAGGAAGAAATCGTAGAAATCTCCACCGACCTCCTTAGCCGGATCCATTGTCGCAAAGAGATCGAACTCTTTTCTGCCGGGGAACGCCGGGAATATTCTCGGAAGCATATCTGCCTGGATCTTTGTAGCGACATTGAGCTCGGCACCGATGCGCTCCTTCTCCGCGGTAACCCTGGTAAGGTTGTCTATGTACTCATTGATTCCTATCTCAAGCTTTAAGAGACTCTCGCTTAAGGTCTGGATCTCGTCATTACTCTGGATCTCTTCGAGTTTGTATTCAATGACTTTGTTGTCCTCGGTAAAGCGCTGTGCCTCCGAAGAAATATAGAGGATCTTGTTTATCATGGTTCTGGTGATGATAAACATACCTATCCACAAAAGTACGAGAGTAACTATCAAACCGATTATTGTTATCTGGATGACAAATGCCTTTGTATCAGCGGCCAGCGTCTCCATAGGAATCTCGGCTGCCGCAAGGGCTACTGTTTTGCCGTCTCTTACGATCGGGATCATCGCTGTTGTATTACTTCCGAAGCGTCCATGAGAAATTACGTAGGTATCGGGTCTTTCACCGGTTTCATAAATCTGATTTACCACATCTATGTACTCCGGCAACACTGTGCTGCGATCTCCAAAACCAAGATCCTCTTCCTCTTTCTGATAGTTGTCCATGATATAGCAGATAGGGTTCCACTCTCCCGCAGCTGTCTTCTCTTCATCATAGCTGTTTAACATATCAAGATCGATTACACAGAGGAAGATATCGTTGGCTCTCATATTGGCACGCATACTTCTTATAAGTCCCTTGACCTGTGCGTATCTGTCTGTCTGCATCTCCGCGTCAAGAGTCGCCTTGTCAACAGTTCCATCGACATAGCCCTGCGCCAGCTCGACATAATGATCGATCTCTTCATCCGTATAGAAATCTATCGATGTCTGAGTAACATTGTAAGCCATCTCCGTGTATCGCTCCATGATGGAATTCCTGTATAATCTGGTCCCCAAAATGATAATTGCCGCTGCGACACAGAGCACGATAACAATGATACCTATAGAGAATTTCCTCCTAAGACCAATTTTAGTAGCAATTCCGTCTTTCATAGTTTCCCCTTTCCGGTTACCTTACCTGGTACTTAATTGTAGATATGAACAGGTTTTATATGGCCTCTGTCCATTCCGTGTTCCCTAACAAAAGCTTTAAATCTTTCTCTATCGACGATCTCAACCACCGGTTCGTTCAACCATTTTAGTTTTCTGAGATCCATATAATCAAAATTCATCTCACAGAAGAACCCGTCAATAAGTTTTGCGATCTCTTTGCTGTCCTTTATGAGACTCTTTGATTCCAGCACCGCAACCATATGATATCTGGCGGGCATTGTCTGGATGTCAGGCTTAAAACTGTACTGTTCGATCAGTACCCCCGCATCGTTAAGCTTTGTCATGGCTCGCTCCAGCTGGGTTGCGCTCATCTTCTCTCCGCCAATGTTTATAGCCTGATCCATCCGGTATATGTACTCCATCAGAGGAGCATCACCGATGAAGCCTTTTATCTCCACCACATCCCCGGTACGATACCTGTATAGCCCGGCATAAGTCGTAACGATCAACTCATATTTTTTTCCTATCTGCAATTCGTACGGCAGGAAGGTTGCATCCCCCGGATCATCATCCGGTTTAAACTCGAAAAATGCGCTGCGCGAAGCAAGTACGTATTCGAGACTGTTTTCCTCTACAGGCTGCCCCATATAGCACTCGGAGGAGATAAAGCTAAAATAATCGAAAGGAATATCACCCGTGTACCTCCTCAGCGCATCCTCCTCTAT
>CAJOQF010000173.1 GCA_905236295.1 uncultured Eubacterium sp.
AAAGCATTTTCCAAACCTTGGAACTACCCCGTTTCCATTTATGCTGTGCAATATACTTGTCACAAGTATTCCCTTATCAGTTTGCTCATAAGTATTTTCATAATGAACCGGAAGGGATGACTTGCCTTTAATATAGTCATACATAACATCGGTATTCCTGTAGCCTCCGGCCTCATTTCCAAGACTCCACATAACGATCGAGGTGTTTGAATGCATCTTATCCCTCTCATATAGGGATCTGATCCTGTCCAGATAATGGTTCTTCCACCTTACATCCTGTGATATCCGGTTGTATGATGGAGGAAGTTTGTGCGCATAGACCCCGTGAGTCTCAAGGTCATTTTCGTCAATCACATAAATTCCGTATTCGTCGCATAACTCCAGCAAAAGAGGATCGGGCGGATAATGCGATGTCCTTATCATGTCGATATTAAAATCCTTACAAAGCTTTATATCCCTCTCAATCTCATCCGGAGTCATTGTGTATCCGTTTATCGGCGATGTTTCATGATGATTAACCCCGTGAAACTTTATCCTGCTGCCGTTTACCAGAAATACATCATTTTTTATCTGTACCGTGCGAAATCCGATCTTCTCCTTTATGCAGCATGTTTTCGTCTCAAAAAACAATTCGTACAAAACCGGCGTATCATCATTCCACTCACGTACATTCAGATGCGGAATATTTACCTCTGCCCTGCAATTTTTTGTCATCGCCCTCTCTGTAAGGTCGATCCCATTTCCCTTCAACGAAAATTTCACTCCGGTATCGGCAAAGGTTTTTACCGACAACCTAAGCGCATACCCCTCCGGCGTTTTCTTTGTGACCGCATCTATATCCCAGATGTCCTCGTTCTCGCAAACATACAAAAGCACATCCCTGAATATCCCGTTATTCCTGAACATATCCTGACTTTCAAGGTATGTTCCGTTGCACCATCTGTGCACTATAGCCAAAAGCTCATTTTCGCCTTCTACCAAAAACTCTGTAAGATCAAACTCAGCCGTATTGTGTGATCCCTCCGAATATCCAACAAACCTTCCGTTTACATACAGATCTATGCAGCTTGCAACTCCCATAAACGAAATGATATGTTTTTTGGAGGCATCGGATATATCAATTTTTTTTCGGTATACCCCTATGAAATTGTACTGATCGCCAGGATCCTTAAATCTCGGTCCTATCTTCTGATCAAAACCGGTCCACGAAAACACCTTACCAACCTTACCCAGTTTTGGTATGTCGGGCGGATTGTACGGAAACTGATATCTTATGTTTACATAGAACGGCTTATCATAGCCTCTAAACTGCCAGCACGACGGTACATCTATCGTGTCAAATTCGGTTCTGTCCGTATCCAGATTATGTCCAAGAACAGCCGGATAGGGATAAAACTTAAAGTCCCACTTCCCGTTTAGACATATCACCTTTGATGATCTATATCTTTTTTCTTTCGGCTTTACGTCGTTTGCTTCACGTCTTGTCGGGTACGGGATAAAATAACTCCTCGCCGGAAGTTTGTTTACCCGAAATGTGGTAAAGGTATGGTAGTTTTCCTGATTAATATGATATCTCATGCTGTCTCCTCCATCTGCCAGGGGCGGTATTTTAAGAGGTATACACGAAAAGACCGTCCAAACAAAGACGGTCTTTTCGTTATCTCCCTTTTATGCAATGCAAATTACTTACGTCCAACAAGTGCATCGTCAAGCGGCTTTCCAGCTTCCTCGCGGAATCTGTCGTCTTTCTCCTTAACGTGCTTAGCTGAGAAGAGAAGCACAAGGATGATTGAAAGTACACCTACAATTGCGATTACTGTGAAGATTGCGTTGTATCCCTTTGCTATCATGATGATCGCGATAAGCATAGGTCCAAGTGATGAAATAAGGTTTGCGATCGGATTTACTGCTGCGAATACAGTCGGGAAATCCTCACGACGCCAGTACTGAACTGCGAGTGATACAGTATAGTTTGAAGAAGCTCCCATGAAAAGTGCAAGCATGATAAGCGCTGCCACAAGGAGTCCCGGTTTCTCCGGGCTTGATACAGCACCGAGGATACCTGCAATAAGCATTACTATACATGCAATAACCATTGACTTCTTGGTTCCGAGTTTCTGATCAAGGAATCCTAATGCTACAGATCCGATAAGACCGAAGATCATGATCATTCCCATAACTCCGGCGAATCCACCGAACTTGTCGAGACCTTCGCCCATCTGTCCGAGGATAGCGTTTGTCTGTGTCATGGTACCTACAGAGAACATGAGAAGGAAGCCCGCCGGAACCGTAAGGAACCAGAAATCTCTTGTTGTGAGAGTGTGGTTAAGTTTCCAAACAGAAGTCTTTCTGTCCTCGATCTCCTGAACCATCATCTTCTGAGCCATCTCAGGAGTCATGTTCGGGTTGTTGTCACGGAATCCGCCCTTCATCTCCGGGAAGTCCGGGATGAGGATAACGCCGATGATATAACCTATAACGATAACTGCAAGGAACGGTGCAAATGCAAGTGGAATATGCGGTGTGCCGTCTTTGAATGCCAAAGCTGCGAATCCACCGATAACTCCGTTGCCAAGCGGGAATGCAAGTGTTGCGATACCCATTACACCACCCTTTCTTGTCGGGAACCACTGTCCAACAAGGATTGAGAGTGAGAATGTACCATACATAAGAGAGATAACGGTACCGAGTCCGTATACAACTCTCCAAGCCATCTGTGCTCCACCACCGATGTATCCCGGGATGAACATTATTCCGAGCAGGCAGAGTATTGTGAGAAGACCCATGATAGATCCGAATCTCTTGATACTCTTCATCTTTCCTACAAAGCTGCCCAGGATGAGCTGAACTACTATACCGATAACAGAAGCCATCGTGTAGATCGTTGAGATTGTCTGCTGTCCTCCGTAAAGGTCAGACAAGATGTTTAATGGGTAATTTCCAAGCACCATGTATGCCAGGAACGCTGTGGCGATCCAGATGATGAGCATCCAGCCTCTGCCGCCGTACCCCTTTACCTTTGTTTGTTCCATAAATTCTTTCCCTCCTTTAAATAACGTTTATGGATAACTTATTTACAAAGGAAACTATGTTTCCCTTGATAATCAGTGCATTCCCTTTACGGCGTCGCACTGAATATCTACTGCTGCAAGATAGGCGCTTCTGGTCGCCTGATCTAC
This sequence comes from uncultured Eubacterium sp., assembly GCA_905236295.1. Classification (GTDB taxonomy): domain Bacteria; phylum Bacillota; class Clostridia; order Lachnospirales; family Lachnospiraceae; genus Eubacterium_C. The sequence goes on from CAJOQF010000173.1 coordinate 3,180, forward strand.
CTTTGCCGGCTTTATCGCATCTCCTATGACAAAGACCTCGGCATCTCCTGCCGCTGCTTTAAGTTCATCATAGTCAACCGATTTCATGCCGAGTGCGTAGAGCACTGTGTCTGCCGGAATCTTCTGTGTGCCGTCTGCATTTTCGACAGTCACCCCATCCGACTCTATCTCAAGGCATTTTGTCTTTGGCATGGAAGTTACATTACATTTTTCCATCTCCCAGACCAAAGCCTCACGATACATTCCAAATGATTCGTTTGCCACACGGTCGAGCATCTCAACCACAGTGACCTCGCATCCTGTTTTTTGTAAGTACAGTCCGGTCTCACATCCAACGAGACCTCCGCCTATCATAACGACTTTCTTACCCGGCTTTATACTGCCATCGTAAACTGCCATTGCCTGATGTGCGTTCTCTATGCCCTTTATCGGCGGGCATGTCGGTACCGAACCGGTAGCTATTATTACCGCATCCGCTCCGAATGATCTTACGAAATCAGGTGTCGCCTCAGTGCCGAGTTTTACTTCGATATCTCTTCTGCCAACCTCATTCACGAGAAGGTTCTTGAAGTTTCGAAGATCCGGCTTGTCAATATCTATATCTGTGAAGTACAGAAGTCCTCCAAGCTTGTCTGCCTTGTCGACCAATGTCACCTTGTGCCCGCGGTCAGCTGCCGTGATGGCTGCCTGCATACCGGCAGGACCTCCGCCGATTATCAGTACCTTCGCCGATTTGTCCGGTGCCGGTATGGTCTCCGGATCAAACGGCAAATGTGCCAGCGGATTGATGGTGCAATGTCCTACATATAATGCAAGCTCCTGGCTGGTGTACGGAAGATCGTCGTATCCCTCCTCCGGCGAGCCCGGGAAGCATTTGTAGCATCTTAAGCATCTTCTTATTCTGTCTTCTTCGCCTGCGATGCACTTGTTTGCAAACTGCGGATCTGCCAATACCTGACGTCCGAGTACCGCAAAATCTATCTTTCCTGAAGCTATGGCCTCCTCGCAAAGCTCCGGCGAATTGATGCCGCCGACTGCTCCGACCGGAAGCGAAGTATATTTCTTTACTATTGCCGCCTGCTCGATATTGAGTCCGTGGTCGTGGAACATCGAACTCTCCGTTCCTGACTTTACTGATTCCTCATATATTCCGCAGGTGATGTGAACAGAGGTCAGATCCTTTTCTGCCCACTGCACAAACTGTCCTGTCTCCTCGGCTGTGATACCGCCGTCCTGATGGTCTGTTCCATCGATCCTGAGTTCCACGAGGAATTCTTCGCCGACAGCCTCTCTGATCTCTCTGAGAATCTGAAGTGGGAATTTCGCTCTGTTCTCAAGTGATCCACCGTATTCGTCAGTCCTTGTGTTCATTAACGGTGAAAGGAACTGGGTAAATATAAATCCATGTCCACCGTGAATGCACACTCCGTCAAAACCGCATTTTTTCATATATACAGCCGCCACCGCGAAATCGTGTGCGATGCGATCCATGTCATCTTTGTTCATGGCACGAACCTTAACTCCGGCATAATTGACACATTCAACCGGACCGACAGCCTCATGCTCAGGCTTAAACGGAACCATCTCCTTTCCACAGTGAACAAGCTCTGCAAGAGCTACCGCTCCATGACGCTTGATCCTTGTTGCGTACTCAGATACTGCACTGAATGTCTCCATATCCTCCTCAGGTTTTGAAAAATCAAATTCCCTGAATCCCGGAATACGAACTGCATCTTTGAAATTTACATCTGTCTCACCAACGATTACACATCCGTTTCCTCCGGCTGCTCCGCTCTCAAGTTTTCTGTAAGTAAACTCTCTTGCGTCCGGATTCTGCACAATAAGTCCAAATGCCATCGGCGCACTCACGATTCTGTTTCTGTATGTCTTGTTGCCGACCTTCAAGGGACTAAGTAGATGTTCAAATTTCATTGCGTTCTCCTTGCTTTACAATTATTTAGTTTTTACAAAAGAACACCGGTGTTTTTATAAATTTTATATTATCTTAACAATTACCTTTTGGTAAGGCAAGTTGCAAACTGTTGCAATTTTAAAAAAATTCGGGTATAATAACGAACACATTGTTCATTTTGTATATTTTCAGGGTGATAAATTGGTGCCCGGAAAGGACGAATTATGAAGTTGAGTTTATGGATGGTATACAACACGCTCAAAGAATTTGACCCTATTATATACATAAAAGACAAGGAATTACGTACCATTGAGAATGTGCGTCTGTTTATAGAAACAGAGGGACGTTTCGATCACATACTCTATGTGGAGGCCGAAAAGCACCCTCATTCCAAGAACAATGAGCACATTGTCTGCTCACACGGAAACAACTATATCCTCCTGAACACGGGAGATATCAACAGGGTTTTCAACACAGTTCTTACTTATTTCGAGGATATGATGAGCTGGGAGCAGGAACTAAACTCCATGCTCTCCGGACATTGCCTTTTAAACGATCTGCTCAATCATTTCTCGAAAATGTTATTGCGCCCTATAATGGTTCTGGACTCCAGCCAGGTCGTACTTGCCCATTCATCCGATTTCGGTATGGGTACTCTGGACGATAGCTGGGATCAAATGCTTAAAACCGGCAGTTTCGGCATAAACACCATTGCCGAATACAACCGCCTATACAAATACATGACTACCAAAAAGGACGCTTATCTTATACCTGCCAACCCGTTTGCATTTCCAAGTATTTCAAGAAATATTTTTGAAAACAACGAGTTTATAGGTTATATTACAATGATTGCAAAAGGCGAATCCTTAGAGCAATCAGAGCGCGACTGGTTTGACGTCGCATGCGAAGCTGTTTTTTCTTGGTTTTCACTCTACACAGACAACAACGATATCACCATGCGTCAAAAATTTTTTACGGATATTTTGCGCGGTGATATGTCAAACAAGGAACGTTTTATCGACATACTAAACGCACAGGGCTGGGAGAAGGATGCAACCAAGCGTCTGCTGGTTCTCTCATGCCTTTCAAGTCATGTCAATATGAATCAGCATGTAGCAAGAATTATGAACCAGATAGCCGTCTCTATCTATGCCATAACATTCGAAAACAAGATTGTTGCACTGATCAATGAAAGCGAGGCCACACTCGATGAATATCTCAAATCCTTCCTTCCTCTGCTTCACAGCAGCGGATATTACGGAGGACGAAGCAATCCTTTCACCGATCTGTCAGAGCTTAAAGACCAGCTTGAAGTTGCTACCATAGCACTAGAAAACGCGCCCGCTGCTCCCGGTGTGATAAGCGACGGGCACGATTATGTGCTTCCATATATTTTCTCTACTTTAAAAAACCATATGAAGCTGGAACTTTGTCATCCCGCGGTCATCAAGCTTCGTGATTATGACGCCGAACACAACACCGACAACTACAAAGTCCTCTACACATATCTGCAGAACAACTGCAACCAAACTGTCAGCGCAAAACTTTTAAACCTTCACCGAAACTCCATGATCCGAAAGATTGCGCGTATAGAGGAGATATGCAACATTGATCTGACTGACTATGAGGTCAGACTGCACCTGACCATGTCATTTGAGTACGAGCGATACCTGGCCCATTCAAATAGGACCACTCCGGCGTAGTACTTAGATTTCTACTGCGCTATAAGGCTTGCTTTAAGATGTTTTTTTAGCACTTCCTCGAGATCCTTGTAAATAATAGGTTTTGACAGATAGTCTGAGAAACCTTCCTTTAAGTAGTTCTCTTTTGCATTGTCTACAGCATCTGCCGTGAGAGCTATAATCGGAGTATCATCTGCAATATGATTATCTCTGATTATGTGGAGCGCCTCAACTCCGGTCATCTCAGGCATCATTATATCCAGCAAAACAACATCAAACGAATCTGCTATAAGGCTGTCTATACATTGCCTTCCGGATTCGACCAGTGTGACCTGCATCTTTGTTTTTTTCAGAAGAGCCCTTAATACTTTGAGATTCATCTTGTTGTCATCCACCGCCAGAACCTTTGCATTCGGGGCTTCAAGCATTGGCTGTGACTCTTCTTTTTTCTCTGTCTTAGGTTTTTTATCAATCTTCACATCACCTATAGACGTGTGGTCAATTATTTCCTGATCAATCTCAACCGAAAACTTGGAGCCTACTCCGTATTCGCTTTCAACGCTTATATTTCCGCCCATCATCTCCACGAGCTGCTGGGTAATCCTAAGACCAAGTCCGGTTCCTTCAATCGTCTTATTTTTATTCTCATCGAGGCGCTGAAATGCCTCGAAAAGCTTTCCTATATCCTCTTTTCGTATACCAACTCCCGTATCCTCCACAGTTATCTTTAATCTATTGGATTTGAAGTCATACATTACATCCGTGGTAACGCTTCCCTTATGAGTATATTTGATCGCATTGTTGATAAGGTTTAACATTATCTGTCGCACGCGCATCTCATCACCCTTTAAAACAGATGGGATATATGGTGAAATGTTCATGCTGTATTTCAGTCCTTTTTCTTCAGCTCTTTTTTCTGTCATACTGATCACATCGTTGATCACCGAGGAAATCTCGTAATCAGCATAGTTCATCTCCATTTTGCCCGATTCTATCTTGCTGAGATCCAATATATTGTTAATTATGGATAACAATGTCTTGCCTGCACTTTTTATATCCAGCGCATACTTTATTATCTCCTCATCCTCACACTCTCTAAGTATCATCTCATCCATTCCTATTATGGAATTCATCGGAGTGCGGATCTCATGCGACATATTTGCCAGGAAGACACTCTTTGCCTTATTTGCATCATTGGCGGCCTCTTTTTCCACCTCTAGAAGTTTTTTCTCATAGTCTTTCGTCTGCTCTGCAAGTTTCATCTGCTGCATCTTCTTAGCATATTTCTTCTCATTAAGATACGCATAATAATACGACGCTGCTATCATCACAAAGATAAAACTGCAGATAAGGACTGTCACTGCCATCTTTCTCCATATATCCCTATAGAGCTCTGTGTCACTTATCGCTATGACGGAATGCCAGTTACCCAATATTTTGGCGACAAAGACCGTATTATCCTCCCCATCCAGGGTAAATTTAAAACTGCCTGAATCTACCTCTTTTATTTTATCGAAGAATGCTCTGTCCTCTTCACTGTCGTTTAAACTGGTCCCCGAAAGCGAATTATCTGTATGTGCAACAATACACCCGTTATCATCTATTATACATCCATAGCCCCGTCCCTTGATGTGCAGATTGTCTACCATATCCTGAATCCCGTTTACTTTCAGATCCAGGCAGACTACATCTTTACTGTCCGGCAGCATCCGACAGATGGTCACGACCATATTTCCTGTCTGCGCATCTGTGTACGGCGAAATAACCACTACATCACCATCTGCTTCTATGGCCTTCGTGTACCACACACGGTTCGTCGGGTCATATCCCTCCGGAGGAGCCCATGCAATTCCATCATAGTAGATACCTCCTATATATCCGTATAACCCGATATAGTTTTCATCGAAATTTTCAATCTCATTTTCTGTTTCCTGCCGTATATAATCCAGGAGAACATCCGAATTCTCGGAGTGAAGTACCATCTGATAAATACTATTTGAACTTACCCAGAGCACACTCTTTGCCGAATCAATGTACCTTTCCAGCTGCGAACCGATATTGCTAACCCTGTAATTTCCTATCTCGCTTGTATTTGAGACAGCTACTTTTTCTAACAGGTTTGCAGTATAAAAAAGCATTATTACCATAAAGGCCATGATCAGAGCAAGCGGGATTATAAGCCTAAATCTGTTTTTAGCCTTCTTTGTTGTCCTCTCAAAATTATCATTTTGTTCAAGAATCATATGTTTCAATCCCCTTCCTGTTTATCCTTAGGGATATACTCCTTTAGCATTGAATGCATCTGATCTTTTTCAATCTGTTAGTCTTCCAATAGTGGCTACACGTACTTAGTTATTTTTATTTTAACATCTTTTTTTCAGCCATCAAGTGCTATTTAGCAACGAAAACTGTATAATATAAGCATTCTAAATATCACAAGGAGTAATTATCACTATGGCTTTAAAATTCTATGCAATAAAAAACGGAAGAAAACCCGGAATATATACAAACTGGCCGCAGGCACAGGCGCAGGTAAAAGGTTTTTCCGGCGCCAAATATAAAAGCTTCCCTACAAAGGAGGAAGCCTTAGCCTATTTAAATGATGTAACTTCGTCCGACTCAAACTCAATCGTTGAAAATGTATCATCCACAAACGCAGATTTGGTTAACAAGTGCAATTCTATAGGCAGCGATGAGACCGGAAAGGGCGAAATTTTCAGAAGTCTCATAGTGACCGCTTCCTTTGTAAGCTCAGATAATGTCGAAACACTGGAAAAAATGGGCGTCAAGGATTCAAAAGCATACGGAAAAAATCCCGAAAAGCTTGCCGAGATCGGGCGCGCCCTTTGCGGGATCGATTCAGAGTATGACATAGACTGGAACGAATTAAAAAAAGGCATCTTTACCCGGACCGACTACGCATCCACACTTACCATAATGCTTCCAAACAAAGAATACGAATCGATTCACACAGAAGCCTATAATCAGGACAGCATTCTTGTGGATTATCATTTAAAAGCCATCGAAATGCTCTCTGATGCCATAAAAAACGGTTCGGTAGAATATATTGTTATAGACGATTTTATGAACAATAACAGAACCTCAAAAAAACGTGCCCCCAAGTATCAAAAACTCCAGGATACCATTGCAGATGTTGCTGCGGATGCGAAGCTTTTAATTGAAACCAAAGCAGATGCAAGATTTATGTCCGTCTCTGCCGCATCCATTATCAGCACCTATTTTGAGCAGCTCTATTTAAGACATCTGTCCGAAATTCTGCTTACAGTCCACGGAGTAGATATTAAAGTGCCGGACGGGCCGATAAATGAAAAAGTCCGCAGCTTTATAAAATATTTAAAAGCTAACGGACATGATGAATTCTTTTACGAATACGCAAAAGTTTCTTATGTTAAAAATCTTTGATCAGTTTTGTTCTGTCTCTTCGGGGCTGTCTTTTCCCGGGAGTATAGCGTTTAATACTATTCCTAATATGGAGGCGATAGCAAGGGATGTCAATGTTATCGAGGTACTGCCGACAGTAAATGTGATACCGTTTGAGAATCCAAGACCGGATACCAATATAACTGCCGCTATGATCAGATTTCTTGACTTTTTGAAATCAACCTTGTTTTCCACTATATTTCTGACACCGACTGCCGCTATCATTCCATACAGGATGAAGCTGATGCCGCCCAGGATCGCTACCGGCATCGAGTTTATTACTTCTGCTATTTTGGGCGAAAAGCTGAGAGCTATCGCATAGACGGCTGCAAGCCTGATAACACGGGGATCGTGCACCTTCGAAAGCTCAAGCACACCTGTATTTTCTCCATAAGTCGTTGTGGCAGGGCCTCCTATAAAGCCTGATAGGCAACTGGCAATACCGTCTCCGAGAAGAGTCCTGTGAAGTCCCGGCTTTTCGATCAGATTTTCATCAACCGTGGCTGAGATCGCTGATATTCCACCTACATGCTCCATCATAGTGGCTATGGATATCGGTGCCATGACAAGTATTGCCGTTATATCAAATTTACAGAAGAAGAACGGCTGCATCTGAACTGCAGGAGCACTCATTACCCCCGCAAAATCTATAAGAGCAGTACCATCTGCATTCGTCATTCCACATGCCTGAAAGATAACAGCACAAACATATGCTATCACAACTCCCATGAGAATGGGTATTATCTTGAATATCCCCTTTCCCCAGATATTAAATATCAGGACAACTGCAAATGCTATTATCGCAAGAAGCCAATTCGCAGATGCGTTGCCGATGGCACTTGATGCAAGTGAAAGTCCTATACAGATTATGATAGGGCCGGTGACTATCGGGGGCAAAAACTTCATAACCCTTTTCGCTCCGACAACCTTTACAATTATCGCCATCACTACATGGAGCAACCCTGCAACGACTATACCTCCACAGGCATATTGGAGTTTTTCACTCATAGCCATATCAGCATATTTTCCGGCAGTTAATGATGCGACCGTGGCGAACCCACCGAGGAAAGCAAATGAGGATCCCAAAAATGCAGGCACTTTTCCCTTAGTGACCAGATGAAAGATGAGAGTACCTACTCCAGCGCAAAAAAGTGTCACCTGGATGGACATTCCATGTCCCTCAAAATAACCGTCTATAAGTATAGGAACCAATATGGTCGCTCCAAACATTGCAAACATATGCTGGAGTCCAAGTATAAACATTTTAGGCAATCCTAGTTGTCTGGCGTCTTTTATACCTTTTGACGTATCCATGTGTCCTCCTACTTCGTGCCGAATATACGATCGCCGGCATCACCGAGTCCGGGTACTATATATGCATTCTCATTTAGACCTCTGTCAAGATTACCGATATAAATCTGTATATCCGGATGATCCTTTTTAAGCCTCTCCAGTCCTTCAGGAGCAGCTATTATGCACATGAATTTAATCTTTTTGCATCCTCGTTTTTTGATAAAAGTAATTGCCTCGCTCGCAGAACCACCTGTCGCAAGCATCGGATCTACAACAAGTGTTGTTCTTTGCTCGATAGAGGCCGGAAGTTTACAGTAATATTCCTGCGGCTCATGTGTCTGCGGATCTCTGTAGAGACCAATATGTCCAACCCTTGCTGAAGGAACAAGGCGAAGTATTCCCTCCACCATTCCGAGACCTG
>CAJOQF010000174.1 GCA_905236295.1 uncultured Eubacterium sp.
CCTCGCTCCGGACATCAAGATCATTGCAGCATGGCGTGACGACAAGTGGAATATGGATTCCCGCCAGTCAGAGATCGACTACTGCCGTGCTCACGGCATCGACCTTCCGTTCTCAGCAGACTCAAGCTACAGCCGTGACCGTAACCTCTGGCATATCTCTCACGAGGGACTCGAGCTCGAGGACCCTGCCGAGGAGCCAAACTACGATCATCTTCTCGTACTTGGCGTAAACCCGGAGAAAGCTCCGGATGAGGGTGAGTATGTAACCATGACTTTCGAGAAGGGTATCCCTACCTCTGTCAACGGAAAGAAAATGAAAGTCTCAGATATCATCCGCGAGTTAAACCGTCTCGGCGGAAAGCACGGAATCGGAATAGTTGACATCGTAGAAAACCGTGTTGTAGGTATGAAGTCACGCGGCGTATACGAGACACCGGGCGGAACCATCCTCTACGAGGCTCACGCACAGCTTGAGGAGCTCATCCTCGATCGCGCTACCATGGAGGTCAAGAAGGATCTCGGAAACAAACTCGCACAGATTGTTTACGAGGGCAAATGGTTTACACCGCTTACAGACGCCATCAAGGCATTCATCACATCTACTCAGGAGTATGTGACAGGTGAGGTTAAATTCAAGCTCTACAAAGGCAATATCATCAAAGCCGGCACAACCTCTCCGTACTCACTCTACTCAGAGTCACTTGCAAGCTTTACAACCGGCGATCTCTATGATCACCATGACGCAGAAGGCTTCATAACACTCTTCGGTCTTCCGCTCAAGGTTCGTGCAATGAAACTCGCAGAGGCAAACAAATAAACTTAAAACTGACGTATTTAAGTATTAAAAAAAGGCTGACGCTCCGGATGACAGATCCGGGGCGCCGGCCTTTTATAATAGTTATTTGGAGACCTCCCTGTTTTATTCATATCTCCCGTCTCAGCTTCAGGGTTCACTATAAATGCTTTACCTCGTGATCACTCTTCTTTCTCTTTATCTCCGATATATATGCAGCGGTAATAATGCCGCTAGGAAGCGCAATTATCGCCACTCCCACCAGCGAAGAGATGATCGTTATAAGTCGTCCCATAACAGTGACCGGAGCAATGTCTCCGTATCCTATGGTGGTTATCGAGATAGTCGACCAGTAAACCGCATCAAAAAAGTTTTCGAAAAGATCCGGCTCGGCCTGAAATACGATCATCGCCGACATGAATATATAGATGAGCGTTATGACAAGCACTGCCAGAAGCTGCCTTCTTACCGACTTTAGGACATTTACAATGGCAACCATGGTCCGGGAGTATCTGGCAAGCTTCAACAGCCTCAAAACCCTGAATACCCTTAAAACCGCGATAAATGATATATGCGGAAAAATATAATTAAAGATCGGCAGTATTGAAAGCAGATCAACAATAGCCATCGGCTTGAAAAAATACGCAATGTAAGACCGGATGCTTTTGTATCCCATCTTGTAATCAGCCGTATACAACCTTGCGACATAATCAAAAATAAAGAGGCCTAACGTTACCAGATCTATCAAAATGCTGTATTTGTTCTGGTGCTTTAATGTAAGCGGCAGCACTCCGATTATGATGGCTACATACATCAAAATGTCATAGGCTCTGCTGGCCTTGTCATCCGGGTGTGATGCTTCTATTATCTCATAAATCCTTCTTTTGTATGAACGATCCTGCAATATCATTCCTCCCTAAACAGATTATATCATCGTATCCTGTCAATGGTCACAGATTGGCAAACATCAATACGGTCAATACTATCAAAAATATGATCATCGCTATTGACACAAAAATAACTCCGGCACTCATTTTGTCAGCTTTCTTTTTAATTATCATGTCATCGGTATATAGGACTTTTTTTTGATCTTTCATACGTCTCCCCCGGACAGTCGAACCCTATTTCTTCAGTATCTGAATCGAACGTTCCAATATTCCGTTTACGTGCGCGATAAAGATTCCGTAATTTGTAAACGGCACTCCGGCATCATTTGCGCACTTCATGCGGTATAACATCTCACGCTCATTGAGCATACATCCACCGCAATGTATCACAAGCTTGTATTTGGAGAGGTCATCCGCAAAGCCTCTGCCTGACGAAGTCTCAAAGTTTATCTCACCGTTTGTGTATTCATTGAGCCACTTAGGTATCTTGACCGTTCCGATATCCTCACACTGTCTGTGATGGGTACAGCCCTCTGATATAAGCACGGTGTCTCCGCTTTTCAGACTCTCAAGGGCTCTCACTCCCTCCAGAGCGGAATCCAAGAATCCCTTGTATCTGGCTAGCAGGATGGAAAATGATGTAAGCATCACATCCTGAGGAACAATCTTATCAACATACCTGAATGCCTGCGAATCGGTAACGACAAGCGCCGGCGGTTGTTTTAGGTCTTTTAGCGCATCCTCGAGCTCAAGCTCCCTCACGACAAGTGCCTTTGAGCCGTTCTCAAGGATGTCCCTCAATACCTGTTGTTGAGGAAGGATTATCCTGCCCTTTGGTGCTGACTCGTCAATAGGAATGACAAGCACCACCACATCACCCGGAGCTATCAGATCCGCGATCACATGCTTTTCTTCCTTCTCGGTTTTTGCTGCCTTTCCAATAAGCTCCTTCAGTTCGTAGATATTATCTCCATTTACTGAGCTGACACTTATCGAGCCCAAAAACAGCTTGTCGCTGTCGTCTTCTCCAGATTTATTTACTGCTCCATCCTTTGCCAGATCACTCTTAGTGTAAACGATAACATACGGAATCAGCTTTTCCTTAAACAGACCTATAAGCTGTCTGTCACAATCGGAAAAGCCCCTCGTTCCGTCAACTGCAAGTACTGCAATATCAGTTTGATTCAGCACCTGCTTTGTCTTTAGCACTCGTTTTTCCCCGAGCATTCCCTCATCATCAAATCCCGGGGTGTCAATAATGACAACAGGACCGATGGGCAAAAGCTCCATCGCCTTTCTCACCGGATCGGTAGTAGTTCCGGCGACATTTGATACGACTGCTAGTTCCTGAGCAGTCACTGCGTTAACCAGTGATGATTTTCCGGCGTTCCTGACCCCGAAAAAGCTTATATGTGTTCTCTCCCCGCTGGGAGTATCATTTAAACTCATTTTTCTCCCCCTTCATCACACTATTTTGTCATAAGCGGACTATCTCCGCGCGATGTGACGATCTGATACCCTATAGAATTCATACGGTTTGACAGGCATCCCCTGCACTCTGCGGCTTCCTCTCCGGTACATATCTTGTTGTCGTAGAGCTCGTACTTTTTCCTGTTCTTAACCGGAGAAAGGTTAGGCATCACAACGTTTGCTCCGCTCTTTATCCCCATCTCCCTACCGACAGGAGAGATGGTGCCTAATGCTGTCGTCGACGGTATAAGGCCGTACGGAAGTATCAATCGAATCAACCCCAGGCAGAACAGCGTAAGCTCCATCGTGCCTGCTTCTTCATTTGCAAACGGTGTATCCTTATGCGGGATGAACGGACCTATACCGACCATGTGGGGCTTGAAGTCCTGTATAAATACCATATCATCGGCAAGCGTCTCGTTGGTCTGTCCCGGAGAACCCACCATAAAGCCGCATCCGACCTGATATCCGATCTCCTTTAGATCCTGAAGACATTTCATCCTGTGCTCAAAGCTCATCGTCTCCGGATGAAGCTTTTCATAGTGCGCCTTGTTGGCTGTCTCGTGCCTTAGAAGGTATCTGTCCGCTCCGGCATCGAAGAATCTCTGATAGGATTTTCTCTCCCACTCACCGATTGAGAGTGTGATGGCACAATCGGGAAAAGTGTCCCTGATCCGCATGACAATATGTGCAATATCGTCTTCGTCATAGCCTCCATCCTCTCCACCCTGGAGAACAAAGGTCCTAAATCCGAGTTCATAGCCGTCCCTGCAGCATTCCAGTATCTCACGCTCATTCAGTCTGTAACGCTCACAGTTTGTATTTCCGGCTCTGATGCCACAGTAATAGCAGTCATTCCTGCACACATTTGTGAATTCGATCAAGCCTCTGACGTATACGTCAGTTCCGAAATTCTCCTTCCTAACCTCATCGGCGAGCCTGAACAAATATTCATCAGTTTCCTTGTTTCTGTTTTCAAAGAGGAATACATAATCCTCCTTATCTAATCTATGATCATTCTTTAAAGTGTTTATGAGTTCCTTTACCTTATCCATAGTAAATACTTTATTACTTTTTTCCGATAATTTCAATCATTGTCAAAAAAAATCAAAGTGTGAAATCGCTTTTTTTGGCTTATATCAGGCTCATTCTGACTCGTCACGGTCTGCCAAAAGCGCTGCTATCCTCTCCTGCATTTTGCGCTCATTTTCTTCTCTGGCTGCCTCTATCTGCATATCGACCTTGCTTAGCAGATTTTCCCACTCTTCGTCCGAAAACATCATAAGACCTTCCGTCTCCTTGTGCTCGCCGTTTATGTTTGCAAGGAGCTTCTTTCTGGTCTCCTCAATGATATCAACTATAAGGCTTAAATAATCGGCATCCTCCTCATTTTCTCTCTCAGCCTGAGAGTTCAGTTCGTCCATGACATCGGACACACTCTTCCCCTCATACGGATCAATACGGTTTCCGAAAAAGATTGCTTCCACCTCATCCAGGGTCAGCACATTGAACATCGAGCCCGAGAAATATCCTCCGTACTTTCTGCTCGCCTCATCACTCTTTATCTGCTGAGTCCCATCCTCGTTGTTACTGAGGAAGGAAAAGTTCCCGTTTTCGGTGGATGAATCGTAGAACTTTTTAAACTCCTTTATGTCAAGTTTTCCGGACACAAAATCCTGCCAGAACTGTTTGTTTCCGGCAAACTTCATTTTGTCATTCTCATCAAAGCCATCCAGAAAATCCATAGCCTTCTCATAGGTCTCTTCCCTGTCAAATCTTACAGTCCACTGAACCTTCTGACTGACTACCTCACCATCTTTATCCTTGTGAATCCCCTCGAATACTATCCCTTTTTCCGAATAATAGGTATTGCCGACAAGGTAGGTAGGCACTTCCTTGTCTCCCACCGTCTCTCTGTGTTCAACCGAGTAGGAGGTCTGCCTCATGGCATCATCCCGTTTCCAGTGGAAATTGCTCTCACCCGTTTTTTTTACACCGTACAACGGATTGATAAACTCCTTGCTCGCACTGCTTATGCCTTTATTCTCAGTTTTCTCAACCTGGGCTATATTATGATCGTAAAGGGTCTCAAGCCCCATGATCAGGTCAGCCACCTCTACTCCCTGTTTGTATGTCTGCGGGATATCCATATATACGCTCATCATGGATTTCATTATCTCGATCCAATCCTGCTTCACCTTTGTAAAGTTTTCGTAATCGTAGACATCCTCACCAATACCGTAGAGATTTGCATTTGACGCAGTGACTTTCAGTTTGTGGAATGATCCAAACGATCCGCCGTCAGTTATCCCCACATCATCGCTATAGCTTAACAGCGCAAACATCTCAAGCTCCGATGCATTTTTAGGATTCACCCGGTTGACATGAACATTATAAGCTCTGTCCTGTCCGCCATAGTTTGACGAAACCTTTATTATCGGATCGTCAGGCGTTGAATCCTCGGAATAATAGGCTACCATGCCATAGGAAATATTCGTATTTCCATACGGGATCATAGTAAGCCCCAGAGGATCTCCGACACCTTTTGTGTCGCTTTCTACGGTGGCATCCGATAAATTGCCATAGAATTTCTCCACCTCAGACTGACGGTCTGTGGGTCCGGCTCCCATCAAGCCATAAGAATAAGCCCCGCTGTTCATAACTACGTTCGTCGTCATAAAGCCTCCTTTCTGCATCCCCTCTGTCGTTCAGGGATACACCGCCGTCCGAAAGGTCCCGGCGGTTTATTATCTATATCGACTATTTTTATAAAAAATTAAAGAAATTGTCGCAATTTTCCATCAATTAAAAGAGCATACCTCGTCCGAGATATGCCCTTTAATTAATTATCTTCATTTACTTTGCCTCAATCTCATCCCAGTTGATGCCTGCGATGAGCTCTTTTAACTCTTCTACCGACGAAGCCTGAAGTCGTGTGCTCTTGATCTCGTATCTGTCCTCGAAACGGTCTTCGTCCGGACGCTTGTGATCACCCTTTCTTTTTGCTTCTGCCCTCTCCTCAGCTCGCTTCTCCTCGGCAGCCTTTTTCTCCTCAGCGCGTTTTTCCTTTGCCTCGTCTATGCGCTCACGCTGCTTCTCACTAACCTTCTCGAGCTCAGCAAAGAGGTTGTATGATCCATCTGCGTTCATCGAGATACCGATGTTTGTAACCGATACTCCGTCCTCGGATTGCTCTGCGATCTCCTCAGCAAGACTCTTGGCCTTGTCAACCATTCCCTCCATCTCTTCAAGTCTGGCAGATGCGTATTCCTCATCCTC
>CAJOQF010000175.1 GCA_905236295.1 uncultured Eubacterium sp.
CGCAGTTATCTATATCACAGAGGGACTGTTGAGTGAGCTGTCAGCTGAGATTGATGAGTTAAAGGAACAGGTAATGCCCGCTATCATTCCGATTCCGGGAATTTCCGGCAACACCGGAGATGCGGTTGAGAATGTAAAGAAATTTGTAGAGCAGGCAGTCGGAGCAGATATATTGTTTTCAGGAGAATAAAAGCGTATGAGTAAAGGAATAATTAAAAAGGTCGCAGGACCGCTGGTCATCGCTTCAGGAATGCGCGACGCCAACATGTTTGACTTGGTTCGTGTTAGTAAGGAGCGTTTGATCGGAGAGATTATTGAGATGCACGGAGACGAGGCATCTATCCAGGTATACGAGGAGACATCAGGCTTGGGACCGGGTGAGCCGGTAGAGTCCCTGGACGTACCGATGTCAGTTGAACTCGGACCGGGACTTATAAGCAGCATTTACGACGGAATCCAGAGACCGCTCGACGACATCATGAAAATGTCGGGCAACAACTTAAAGCGAGGAGTCGAGGTTGCTTCACTTAAGAGAGACAAGAAGTGGAATTTCGTACCGACAGTTCAGGTTGGTGACAAGCTTATCGCCGGCGATATCTTCGGTACAGTAAAAGAGACAGTTCTTGTTGAGCAGAAGATCATGGTTCCTGTTGGAATCGAAGGAACAGTAAAAGAGATCAAGTCAGGTGAGTTCACTGTAGAGGAGACGGTCTGCGTACTCTCTACTCCGGACGGAGACAAGGAACTTACAATGATGCAGAAGTGGCCGGTTCGTGTGGGCAGACCATACAAAGAGAAACTTCCGCCACAGATGCCTCTTATCACAGGACAGCGTGTCGTAGATATGTTCTTCCCGATAGCAAAGGGTGGTGTTGCTGCCGTTCCGGGACCTTTCGGAAGCGGCAAGACCGTTATCCAGCATCAGCTTGCCAAGTGGGCTGAGGCCGACATCGTGGTTTACATCGGATGCGGCGAGCGTGGAAACGAGATGACGGACGTTCTTAACGAGTTCCCTGAGTTGAAGGATCCGAAGACAGGCGAGTCTTTGATGGAGAGAACTGTTCTTATCGCAAATACATCAGATATGCCGGTTGCTGCCCGTGAGGCATCAATCTACACCGGTATTACAATAGCCGAGTATTTCCGTGACATGGGATATTCAGTAGCTCTTATGGCAGACTCAACATCACGTTGGGCCGAGGCTCTTCGAGAGATGTCAGGACGTCTCGAGGAGATGCCCGGTGAGGAGGGTTACCCTGCTTACCTCGGTTCACGTCTTGCACAGTTCTACGAGAGAGCAGGACATGTTAAATCGCTTGGAAGCGAGCCTAGAGAGGGAGCCCTCTCAGCTATCGGAGCCGTTTCACCTCCCGGTGGAGATATCTCCGAGCCGGTTTCACAGGCTACTCTTCGTATCGTAAAGGTGTTCTGGGGACTTGACTCAGCACTCGCTTACAAGAGACACTTCCCGGCTATCAACTGGTTGAATTCATACTCACTCTACATCGACAACATCGGACCTTGGTTTGACAAAGAGGTTGGAGTTGACTGGTTGAAGAGCAGACAGGCTATGATGAATCTTCTTCAGGAAGAGGCATCACTCGACGAGATCGTTAAGATGGTAGGTATGGATGCACTTTCAGCGGCTGACCGTCTGAAGATGGAAGCATCTCGCTCAATCCGTGAGGACTTCCTGCACCAGAACTCATTCCATGACATAGATACATATACATCCCTTACAAAGCAGCTCCTTATGGCTAAGCTCGTTCTCGCTTACTATGAGAAGGCAGATGAGGCTCTTAAGGGTGGCGCTAATATCAATGATCTTATCAACATCCCGATCCGTGAGGATATCGGACGTTATAAGTACACTGAAGAGGGCAACATCAAGCAGGAGTATGAGAGAATCATGACAGATCTTACACGCCAGATTTCAGACGCTTTGGGAAAGGGGGCTAACTAATGCCAAAGGAATTTAAAACAATCCAGGAGGTCGCAGGCCCGCTTATGATCGTTAAAGGCGTATCAGGTGTAGCTTACGACGAGATGGGTGAGATAGAATTAGCCAGCGGAGAGAGAAGAAGATGTAAAGTTCTTGAGGTTAACGGAGATACAGTTACCGTTCAGCTCTTCGAGAGTGCTACAGGTATCAACCTTGAAAATTCAAAAGTTCGTTTCCTTGGACACAGCCTGACACTCGGAGTTTCCGAGGACATGCTCGGACGTGTCTTTGACGGAATGGGCAACCCGATAGACAACGGTCCGGAGATCTTACCGGATGCCAGAATGGATATCAACGGTCTTCCGATGAATCCGGCAGCCAGAAACTATCCGTCCGAGTTCATCCAGACAGGAGTTTCTGCTATTGATGGACTTAACACACTTGTTCGTGGACAGAAGCTTCCGATCTTCTCGGCTTCAGGTCTTCCGCACAACCAGCTTGCTGCTCAGATCGCACGTCAGGCAAAGGTTCGCGGCAAGGACGAGAAGTTCGCCGTTGTATTCGCTGCAATGGGTATCACATTCGAGGAGTCAAACTTCTTCATCGAGAGTTTCAAGGAGACAGGTGCTATCGATCGTACCGTCCTCTTTATCAACCTCGCAGACGACCCTGCCGTAGAGCGTATTTCAACACCTCGTATGGCGCTTACAGCTGCTGAGTACCTTGCTTTCGAGAAGGACATGCACGTTCTCGTAATCCTTACAGATATCACAAACTACGCCGATGCTCTTCGTGAGGTATCTGCCGCACGTAAAGAGGTTCCGGGACGTCGTGGATATCCGGGATACATGTACACTGACCTTGCTACACTTTATGAGCGCGCAGGTCGTCAGAGAGGAAAAGAAGGATCTATCACCATGATCCCGATCCTTTCAATGCCTGAGGATGACAAGACCCATCCGATCCCTGACCTTACAGGATACATCACAGAGGGACAGATCATCCTTAGCCGTGAGCTTTATCGTAAGGGCATTCAGCCGCCGGTTGACGTTCTTCCGTCGCTGTCACGTCTTAAAGATAAGGGTATCGGTGAAGGCAAGACCAGAGGCGATCACGCAAACACCATGAACCAGTTGTTTGCCGCATATGCCCGTGGTAAGGACGCCAAGGAACTTATGGTAATCCTCGGTGAGGCAGCCCTTTCTGAGATGGATCTTATCTATGCTAAGTTTGCGGATGCATTCGAAGAGAAATACGTATCTCAGGGTTACACCGGAGATCGTGACATAGAAGAGACACTTGAGATCGGTTGGGATCTGCTTCGTATCCTTCCGAGATCCGAGCTTAAACGTATCGACGACAAGTGGCTGGATAAGTATTACGAGAAGAAGTAAGAAAGGGGGGATAAAATGGCTTCAACCCAGATAATTCCTACCCGACAGGAGCTTAACCGTCTTAAGAAAAAGCTTGGTACAGCCGTAAGAGGCCACAAGCTCTTAAAGGATAAGCGTGATGAGCTTATGCGCCAGTTCCTTGATCTTGTCCGTGAGAACATGGATCTTCGTATCAAGGTAGAGGAGGGCATACAGCGTGCAAATACCAATTTCGTAGTAGCCAAGTCCACCATGTCAGAGCAGGAGATGCACACCGCTCTCATGGTGCCGAAACAGGAAGTACAGATCAACGCTTCTGTAAAGAATGTAATGAGTGTCGAGATTCCGTCGTTTGACTTTAAGACGAGAACGGCAGATGAAAATGACATCTACTCATACGGTTTTGCGTATACATCGAGCGATCTCGATGCTGCGGTAAAATCCCTTGCAGACGTATTTCCTGATATGCTGAGACTTGCGGAGGTTGAGAAGGCATGTTCGCTTATGGCGAAGGAGATTGAAAATACACGTCGTCGTGTTAACGCTCTCGAGCATGTAACCATACCTGAGACTCGTGAGAGTATCAAGTACATAACCATGAAGCTTGATGAGAACGAGCGTAGTTCTCAGATCAGACTCATGAAGGTAAAAGACATGATGCTCGAGGAGGAGCACAAGTTCAGCGAGAAGAATTCAGGAATTCCGATCGAGGTAGAGAGTGCAAGTTAATAATAACAACAAAGGAGGCTGTCGGTTTCGGCAGCCTCTATTCCAAAGCTTTATCGTAACAAACCGTTTAACATTATAGCGGTTATTTGAAAAAATCAATGGCGAGACTCGAATGCGGGAGGAGATTAAAGAGAGTAAGACCAGAGGAGTATGATTTATGAAGAGAAAAATACTGTCATTGGCAATAATTGGTGTTATGGTTTTTAGCATGGCAGCCTGTGGCAATAAAACGGAGGAAAGCAACAACACATCAACCGCAGCGACGACTGAGGAAGGTGCTGAAAACGCATCGGCTGCAGCGACGACTGAGGCAGATGCCGACATCACATCAACCGTTGAAACGACTGAGGCGGATGCCGCTGAAGTGGGGGGGCAGAGGCCTGATTATTCGCTGGAAGATAGCTGGTACCAGATTCCGGAAGTCACTAAGGATGTCGATACATTCTATATTATGGGTACAAGATATTTTAAGACGAGTATGGAAGATGGCGCTTCCGATTATGCAGCGATGGATAATCCTGAGATGGTTGAGACAGCACCGATTGAATATATGAAAAAGGCAAGTGTGTACGAGGAATCCACTAACGTATTCGTTCCGTTCTACCGGCAGGCGGGTATGCGTATCGAAGGGGAGGCATGGAAGGAAACAGGCAGCATTGATGAAGCAGTTTCCAGAATGCCCTACGAGGATATAACTTCGGCATTGGATTATTACTTTGAGAACTATAACGAGGGTCGTCCGTTTATCATTGCGGCGCACAGCCAGGGTTCTGCCATTCTTAAGCTTGTACTTAAGAACTACTTCAAGGAGCATCCTGATTACTATGAACGCATGGTTGCTGCCTATGCCATAGGTTATTCGTTTACGAAGGAAGACTTTGAAGAAAATCCGCACATGAAGTTTGCGACCGGAGAGAAGGATACAGGTGTTATTATCAGTTGGAATACCGAAGGCAAGGAGAATGTTGAGGAAGATGTATCTACTTGTGTGCTCCTGCCGAATGCAATCAGCATAAATCCGCTGAACTGGAAGCTTGATGATACATATGCGCCGGCTAGCGAGAACCTTGGCTCACGTATTTTTAATGCCGAGACGAACGAGATTGAACCCAAGGATGTTGGCGCTGACGCTCAAGTGGATACGGAACGTGGCGTTGTTGTGACGAATGCTGATTGTACCCCGACAGAAATGCCTGAGTTCTTTGGAACGCAAAGCTATCATTCAGAGGAAATTCTTCTTTACTACGATAATATCAGAGATAACGTGGCAAAGAGAATAGCCGCTTATCTGAAGAAAAACTGATTCAAGAAGGAGATTTTACATGAACAGAAAAAGATCAATAGTAAGAATATTTGCGATAGTGATAATTGCGATGCTCGCGTGTGTTATGCTACCTAGGATGAATGTGCAGGCAGCCACTGCAGTCAAGGTTAAGATGACGCGAAAGTATGAAAACGATTCGCAGTACTTTATTATAAAGGGGCTTGATTCCGCAGGTAAAAAAGTGTGGAAGTACAAGACTTCAAAATGTGATGCGACAGAGCTTGACAGCGCGAGGATGAAGGTTAAGGGCAAGTATGTATATGTCATTGACGACAAGAAATTTATCCGAATCAAAAAAAGCAACGGAGAGGCAGTTGTCAAGAAAAAATTTACGGATGACAATGCGATATGGGGAACAACCATGCTTGTTGACGAGGACAAGAATACTTACGCAATTGGATACTATAATTCGGAATTATATAAAATAAACAAAAATGGTAAGGTACTATGGTCTCGTTCTTTCGACGAAAAATACTATTGGGCAACTAAGCTTACAAAAGATGGCAAAAAGCTGACTGTCACTTTTGAAGGTGCGGAATATCAGGGCGATTATTCAGTGAACGCTGAGACCGGTAAGGACTGGAAATAAATTGAGATTCAGGGCAGAGGGCATAAATAATGTCTCTCTGCTCTTTATTTCTGGATATTCAAAGTTGTTGAAGGTTTTCCTGGCTTTTAGTGTGCCATCAGTTATATTATTAGTGTATAATCTTCGTTGGCAAGCTTCAACGGGTGAAAAAACAGTAGCGAAAATCACCAATTCATGATAAACTTAATACATGGAAATAATAACGAAAGCGATATCCGATCAAGAGAAATACGATGCGTCGATTAAAACAATATTCCTGCAGCCAAAAATAATAGCAACAATTCTGCGGATGGCTGTGCCGGAGTATCAGGGAATGACCGTAGAAGAGGTTTTACCGTATATTATGGAAATTTCAGATGAAGTCCCGGTGGATGATACATCTGCAGCGGCATTACAGAATCTTCCGCAGGAGCAGACGGTTTTAC